>NZ_JWGQ01000012.1:0-383 GCF_001069025.1 Streptococcus sp. 1004_SSPC
CTAACATCTTGAGAGGACCGGATAGGTCCTCTTTTTATGTATGTTTAGAGTGATGAAGACACGCTTCTTAAAGTTGATAAAATTTCTAAAACTGAAGCCCAGACGTTTAATATCTTTGATAAGCTTATTGGTCCCCTCCAATTTTGCATTTGAGTACTGTGTTTCTAGTGCGTTTTTGATGTATTGTTTGTGTCTAAGAAAAGTCCTAAAGACTATTTTGAAGTAATGGTTGACCTTGCTTATATTCTCCTCTATGAGTTCAAAAAAATCATCCACTCTTTTTTCCTGAAAGTGAAAAAGTAAAAGCTGATAGAGGTTAGAATAATTAGCGAGTTCCTCTGAGAAATTCAATGTCTTCTCAACAACTTCATGTGGTGCTAAAG
>NZ_JWGQ01000013.1:0-19819 GCF_001069025.1 Streptococcus sp. 1004_SSPC
TTGCCGTCCCTTTCGAAACAGCTTATTTATAATATCATCTCTGCTTAAACTTGTCAATAACTTACCGCTATTTTTATTTTATTTTTTACCCCTAATTGTCAAGTCAAGTGCAACAAAGTTGTTACTCTGATTAAGTGAGTATCTTTCAAGCTGTTTGAGTTAGCTCAAACAGCTTTTTTGCAGACTGATAGCCATGAATTCGTCTAGGCCTTTCATTGATAGCCTTTGTATAGTCCTCTAAAAGATTCTGATTTAGTTCTTTTAACGAACACCCCTTCGGAATGAACTATCTTAGTAATCCATTGAAATTCTCATTTGTACCTCGTTCATAAGATGAATAGGCATGTGCAAAATAAACATCTAATCCCTCTATCTTACTCAATGATGAAAATTCGTTTCCATTATCTGCAGTTATGGACTTAATGGGATAAAGTTTCATACACTCTAAGACTGCTTGATTGACATACTCTGCTTTCTTTTCCACGAGTTTCTTTGTGACAGCATAGCGTGTTTGTCGTTCTACCAAGGTCAGAATAGAAGGCGCTCCTATTGTCTTTCCCCCCAGAACAGAATCAATTTCCCAATCTCCAAAACGGGAACGATTATTGATTTCTTCTGGCCTTTCTTCAATTGACTTTCCTAGATGTTTATTGGTAGAGGGGCGCTTGGTAATTTTCTTACGGATCCGCACTGCTCTTGGCAAAGCAATGACATTAATCTCTAACAATTCTTGATGAATATAGTTATAGAGCGTCTTGGTTGAAGGAACAACTTCATCTACATGTTGGAGTCTATAGGTATGAACAAAGGTATCCACGCTATGCACCCTTGGTTTCTCTCTCATTGCTTCTGTAAATGCTCTCAGAAAGTCATCCGATACACAATCCAGTTTCAGATAATAGCTGGCTTCTCTAGCATGACGATAACGGTTATGAGCAACATCTGCATAATAGTGGTGGTAATAGACCTTCTGCCCATTTACTTTTTTCACTTGTGTTATGGAACTACGATTAATTTCACGAGTAATAGTAGAGCGATTTCTCCCTAGTCTACGAGTAATCTCAGCAGGTTTGAGTCCTACGCTTAAATAAGCTTCAATTTCCCCTCGCTCAGCTTCAGATAAGTGCTTGTATGATTGATTTGTGGTAGAATAATTAGTGGACATGTTCATCTTCCTTTATACTGTTTTTCGCAACTCTAGTATATCAGATGAACATGTCTTTTTTGTTGCACTTCATTTTACAACAGGGCTAGTTTATTTTTTAGAGACCTTTTTACTGAAAATAGAAAGAAGAGTAGAAAATTCTACTCTTCTTCATCTTTATTTTTGTTTTCCAATCTCTCTTTCACTTCATCAAAAGATAAAGCGTGGTTATCTTCTTCTGAATCTTCAAGAGAATCTACTGGCATCTTACCAGTCTCATAAATTGATTTGATTTGTGCAGCGTCAAGTGTTTCATACTTAAGCAAAGCTTCTGCAATAAGAGCATGTGTGTCTCGGTTTTCATTGATAATTTCGGCTGCTCTGTCGTGTGCCTCAACTAAAAGTGATCGAATTTCTTCGTCAATAAGTTGAGCTGTATGAGCTGAGTAAGACTTGTCTGGCGTAAATTGTCCTGGATTCATCGCATGATTACCTTCATATTGGACTGGTCCAAGTTTTTCGCTCATACCATATTCAGTAACCATTGCACGTGCCAACTGTGTCGCTTGCTCAAAGTCATTTGAAGCACCTGATGTTTGAACGTTGAAAATAATTTCTTCTGCAACACGTCCACCCATAAGACCTGCCAATTGTTCTTTTAGCTCATCTTTAGATGACAACATCTGATCCTCTTTTGGTAGAGAAATCATATAACCACCTGCGCGACCTCGTGGAACAATAGTAACCTTGTGAACATCACGAGCGCTAGAAAGTGTTAAACCAACAATTGTATGACCCGCTTCATGGTAAGCCACAACTTTACGTTCGTGTTCTGAAACTTGGCGGTCTTTCTTAGATGGTCCAGCAATAACACGATCCTCTGCTTCGTCGATATCACTAGCATCAATTCTAGTCTTACTACGTCGTGCAGCAACTAGAGCTGCTTCATTCAAGACATTCTCCAAGTCTGCTCCAACAAAACCTGGAGTTTGTTGAGCCACAACTTTAAGGTCAACATCTTCAGCCAATGGTTTATTCTTGGCATGGACTTTCAAGATAGCCTCTCGGCCTTTTACATCTGGGCGACCAACAAGAACTTTACGGTCAAAACGTCCTGGACGTAGGAGGGCTGGATCAAGAACATCACTACGGTTGGTTGCAGCAATGACAATGATATTCTCATTTCCATCAAAACCATCCATTTCAATCAATAGTTGGTTAAGGGTTTGTTCGCGTTCGTCGTTACCACCGCCCATTCCAGTACCACGACGACGCCCAACCGCATCGATTTCATCAATAAAAATAATAGCACGTTCTGCCTTTTTAGCATCTTCAAACAGACTACGGACACGACTAGCTCCAACACCGACAAACATTTCTACAAAATCAGAACCTGAGATGCTAAAGAATGGTACATCAGCTTCACCAGCCACTGCTTTAGCAAGGAGGGTTTTACCTGTTCCTGGAGGGCCTTCGAGGAGGACTCCTTTAGGAATACGTGCACCCAGAGCTTTATATTTACGTGGATTTTTGAGGAAATCTACTACTTCTACAAGTTCTTCTTTTTCTTCTTCTGCACCGGCTACATCTGTAAAGCGAACTTTAATATTTTCTTTTGACTGGGTTTTAGCACGATTACGGCCAAAGTTCATGGCACCGCGGTTACCACCTTGATTCATCATGAAAAGGAAGAAAATAGCAATCCCAATCAAAGGTAGGTAACTAAAAAGATATGAAATCCAAGCACCACTTGAACTTTCACGTATCATTTTAACATTAACATTAGCTGCTTCTGATGCTGACTGCAATTTCTGCATAGTTGTTTCATTCTGCAGCACAGTCGATGTAAAGCTACGTGTCTCTGATGATGCACTACCTAAAAATGGTAGACTAAGGTCAGTATCAATCTTTTCAGCCTTTTTGTAGCTACCTTTAATTTCAATGATACTACCGTCTGGCTGATAAGTGATAGATTTTACCTTACCATCTTCAATTTTCTTAACCAACTGTGTGTAAGACAATTGTTGACTTGAGCTTTGGCTTCCTCCTGCAAAGTATTGTACTCCGGTTACAACCGCAATAATAACTATGATGTAGAGAAAAGCGTTCCGTAAGAAGCCATTATTATTTTTATTATTCATAAATTAATTAGACCTTTACTTATTTTGTATAAATTTCTTCTTTTAAGACACCGACATAAGGAAGGTTACGGTATTTTTCATCATAGTCTAGTCCGAAACCAACGATAAATTCATTAGGAACATCGTAACATACGTAATCTGCCTCAATATCAACAACACGACCTTCTGGTTTATCAAAAAGAGTTGCGATTTTGACTGAATTGGCTTTACGGTACTTGAACATATCTCGAAGATAAAGGAGCGTACGACCTGTATCAATGATATCTTCAATAAAGATGATGTCTCGTCCTTCAACATTAGTATCAACATCTTTAAGAATCTTTACTTCACCACTGCTGACAGTTCCGCCACCATAACTTGAAACGACCATAAAGTCCATCTCAATATGGGTGTCGATATGTTTGATAAGTTCTGCCATAAATGGAACAGCACCTTTTAAAACACCGACTAAAAGGGGATTTTTTCCTGCATAATCCTTTGTCAGTTGTTGACCTAGCTCTTTAGTTTTAGTTACGATATCCTCTTGGGAAAAGAGGATTTTTTTAATGTCTTTCTCTAACATTTGGTTTCCCTTTCTCGAAGTCAATATTCTCTTATTATAACACTTTTACTTCAATCGTCGTTATTTAAACATGGCATTTGATTAGAAATTCTTATAAATCACCACAGTGCCATAAAGTATAGCATTTTCGGGCTTTTTTTTCAAATAGAGACGCCCGGAGACATAAAGAAAGATAATCTGACCATCTTGTTCTCCTATAATAGCTTTTTGTCGCTCCTTATATGGAATTTTATTGTCTATGAATAATCGTCTTATTTTTTTGTGGTGAGTACCCAAGTCAATCATATCACCTTCATGTCTATGACGAATCAGTATCGGGGCATCTGACCAAATATTAATAGTATTCACGTTAGAAACAATATATGGTTCAGAAAAAATTAATGTGTGTTCCTCAAACACAATAGATTTTCCAAATTCTAGGAGACTTGGAGGAGATAGGAGGATAGACTCTTCTTTGGTTATTAAAAAATCCGTCTGTGTTTTGACTAACACGTAACCATTTTTTAGTAGCATTTTTCCTGAAGTTTTTTTTCTTAGGTAACTCATCAATTGATTGAACTGACCTTTTGGAAGCTGTAAATCAGGAAAGGATTCTAAATAACTCTGAATAAGAAGGTATTGGACAGCATCTGTCTGTTGTTGAAAAACAGACAAATCGGTTATAGTAATATCCTTCGTTAACTCCTCTAATGCTTTTCCCATAAGGGCAATCTCATCTGCTAGAAGACAAAGATGCTCCTTAAATTTAGGATTTTCCTGAGATAGAGTAGGGATATAGGTCAGTCTAATGCGATTTCGGAGATAGGCTAAAGAAGAATTACTCTTATCTTCAAAATGAAAGGTTATGGGAAGTTGCGCTTTCGGAATATGCAAAAAAGGACGAATAATCTGACCAGTGCCAAATGATCTTACATCACAAATCCCACTCAGATGTCTTAAACGACTTCCTCTCAAGAGTCTCATAAAAATCGTCTCGGCCTGATCATCAGCATGATGGGCCGTGACAAGAGCAGAGTAGTCAGCTTCTTTCATAATCTGCTTAAAAAAATCATAGCGAAAAGTACGGGCGGCATTTTCTGAAAACTTTCCTGAGAATGCGCTATAGTGAAAAGGGATCTTATGTTCCTTTGCCCAATGACGTAAATAATCTTCTTCGTACTCCGATTCTTGCCGTTGCTTATGGTTAACGTGAGCAATGCCCAGCTGAATATCCAAATCTTTTTGATGGTTATACAAAAAGTGCAGCAAACTCATCGAGTCTGCTCCACCTGATACTGCTACTAAAATTTTCTTGTGTTGGTTAAAATAACCTTTTGCTTGTATCATTTGCAACAATTTTTCTGTCATTATTTTAAAATTCCATAAACATCATCTGCAATTGAGGTGATTTTGTCATAGCCTTCTTTATCCGTAAAAATCGATAGAATAAAGGGAGAATCTGTATAGACAATAGCGACATCATGTTTAAAGTCGTAGGCATCCCCTATTTTATGCGCAACAGGGACATCAATATTTTTTGAAATACGTTCGCCATCATAGTCTGTACTTGAAAGATAATTAATAATATCCCCATTTTGCCTATAAACAGCCTCCATCAAAGTACCTGCTGCTTTGGCAGTCAACTCTTTTTTATCCATATTCCAAGAGGTTGCTGCAGCTTCATCTACTGATTTTTGGAAGGAATTATCATACTGATTGGCTACATAATAACCTAAGATATTTGTCGCTACATTATCTGAATTTTGAGCTACAGCCTTTAACAAGTTTTCCAAGCTATAATTCTTGTCATCAGGCATCTTACTAATCTTTCCTGAGCCATCTGGATCATAAGCACCTGGAAAACCATTCACAGCAGAGGTATATTGATACTCATCTGATAATGATAATTTCTTTTGAGACAGACGTTCCTGTGCATAATAGAGTACACCTAGCTTGGCTACACTAGCTGCATACATGCTTTTTTCGTCATTGATAGCTGCTATACGGTCTGTATCAAGCTGCTTAACATAAACTGAGATGCTCTCTTGATTGTTATACTTCTCGTTTAATACTTTTTGAACAGCCTCGATGCGATTATCAGTAGTTGACAAGTCAGAGGCATTGATCCAACCTTCTCCATCTGCAAAATAATAAGTCCCAGCATGCGTCTGGGCAGCTCGGCTAACCTTTATCGGTTTGAAACTAGCTAGTTTAGAGTCAGCTTTGTCAGTACCTGAAACGTAGGGTTCTTTGTAAACTGTTAAGCCATCTTTAGTCCATAAGGTCATGTCTACTGGTTTTTGATCATAGACACTATCATCAATAATTGATTTCTGACTAGCTGCTACATAATCACCATCTTGAAGTTGGAAAACAGGTTCACCTTTAGCATTCCAAGAAATAGCAGAAATTGATAGTTTGGTATCTGCTTGAATATTGGTCTTAAAATCTGTTAATTCCTTGTTCTTATAAGTTAAGATACTTGTTACTGTTCGTGGATTTTTAGGAATCTGTTTAAACTGACTCAGACTAACTGTAGTATTTTGAGCCAACTTTTGAACCTGTTTTGAGGTCAGAGTTAGCTCTTTCTCCATAGGAAGTAGGATTAAAGGGCTGGAAGAAACAAGCACAGCAGTTGCAGCTATTAAGAGCTTTTTCATGCTTGTTTCTTCACCTCCTCCTTCCTCTGTACATCCGTTTTAAGTTGCTGATTTTTTTCTGATAGTTCCTCTAACTTGGCTTCCGAATAGGTTAAAAAAATTTCTACAGTTTTAAGTAAATCTTTCATTAGGGTAATAAGCTTGGTACAGGATAGATAGACTCTCCTTCACGTGAATAGTAATACTTAGCACGCGCATATTTCTCAGCGAAAGTATCATCCTTAAGTTTTTTAGCCAAATCCTTTCGTTCCTTTGTCTGATATGACAATTTATCATAGTCTTTCTGGAATGACAAGACTTCCTTCTCTTGCTGTTTAATATTCATATAAGTTTCAACTAGATTATACGTTGGCAAGATAAAGAGTAAAACAACCACAAAGAGAATCCACCCCATGAAGCGATTTCTTTGTTCATGTTCGGCACGCTCTAATCGTTGCTCTTGATTGGCATTATCAATGTAATCGTTCGTAAGCTGTACAATATTAGGCTTCTTGCTCATCTGCTTCAATCCTTGTTTCACTTATAATCTCGTACATTTTTGCCGCATCTTCTTTTTTCGTACTATCTTTCATTTCTAGAACACGGACTGTCAATAGTTTATTTCCAAAACGAACTTCCACTTGGTCACCAATTTTTAAATCTGTAGATGACTTAGCGAGTACACCATTTACTTTAATACGTCCTTTATCAGCTACTTCTTTAGCCACTGGACGACGTTTGATAATTCGTGATACTTTTAAATATTTGTCTAATCTCAATATTACTGTTTCCTTTTCGTTAGGATATCTCTTCTATGATAGCATTTTTTTTAGAAAATAGGTGACTAAAGCCTTTTCAAACACAAAAATAAGAGGAGCGACACTAGTCGACCCTCTCAGGAGATTTATGAAAAAGAAAAGTTTTAGGATGTTTTATAGTATATAGAGACTTACTTAAACTTTCCTTAAGCTTCTTTTTTTTCTTTACGTTTTTTAATTTCCATAAATGTCTGACCAAAAATCTTTAATTCTTCAAGGATTTCATAGTCTTTCTTGTTACGAACATCAAAAATAATCTCTACTTTCCCCTGGTTATCACTGATTTTTGCTTTTAAATGCGTTTTAGAGATGGCTTCGAAATAGTCTTGAGTCAAGAAGAATTTAAGAGAGGATTTTTCGAAACGAACAGTGATAGTATCGTTCTTACGCTCAACTAATTCTGCAAAGGCAGCATCTAAACATGCCTTAACCAGACCAATCTCAATGAGATAGGCAACTTGGTCTGGATATTCTCCAAAACGGTCAATAATCTCATCCTGAAGGTCCTGATAGTCTTTCTGATTCTCGATTTCACAAATACGCTTATAAATTTCAATTTTTTGGCGCTCGTCAGAAATGTAGTCATAAGGGAGGTAAGCATCAATCTGAAGATTGAACTCTGCATTTCCTTTTCGACGAACCTGAGTTTTACCTTGACGCTTATTGATAGCCTCTTCCAATAGTTGCGAGTACATTTCAAATCCGACTGAGTCAATGAAACCGCTTTGAGAAGAACCGAGAATATTCCCTGCACCGCGAATCGATAAATCACGCATAGCAATTTTGAAACCTGATCCCAGTTCTGTAAACCCCTTAATAGCATCCAAACGCTTCTCTGATACTTCTGTCAACACTTTGTCAGGACGATACATGAGGTAGGCATAGGCAATTCGATTACTACGTCCCACGCGACCTCTTAGCTGATAAAGAGTAGACAAGCCCATATGATCTGCATTCTCAATGAAAAGTGTATTAACATTGGAGATATCAATTCCTGTTTCGATAATGGTCGTTGCTACCAAAACATCGTAATCGCCATTCAAGAAATCCAAGAGGGTATTCTCCAACATAACCTCACTCATCTGACCATGAACAAATCCGATACGTGCTTCAGGGACTATCTCATGCAGTTCAGAAACTTTTTGATCAATGGTTTCAACACGATTATAAATATAAAAAATCTGGCCACCTCGGTCCATCTCCCTTAATATCGCTTCTCGAATAAGACCAGGATTGGTTTCCATAACATAAGTTTGAACTGGATAACGGTTGGTAGGTGCTGTCTCAATAATCGACAAATCACGAATACCCAACATAGACATATGGAGTGTACGAGGAATAGGGGTCGCAGTTAGAGTAAGGACATCAACTTTAGCTTTCAACTCCTTAAGTTTCTCTTTATGCTTCACGCCAAAACGTTGTTCTTCATCAATTACTAGCAAGCCTAAATCAGAAAACTTAACATCTTTAGACAACAAGCGGTGGGTACCAATAATAATATCAATACGTCCTTTAGCTAGATTTTCAATAGTCTCATTTTGCTCTTTTTTACTTCTAAAACGACTGAGTTCATCTACTTCAACGGCATGATTTTCAAAACGCTCTTTAAAATTCAAATAATGCTGATGGGCAAGAACTGTTGTAGGCACTAGGATAGCAACTTGCTTCCCATCATTAACCGCCTTGAAAGCAGCACGCATGGCTACCTCTGTCTTACCAAAACCAACATCACCAACCAAGAGACGATCCATAGGCTTGTCTGACTCCATGTCTGCCTTAACTTCCTTAATGGAACGCAGTTGATCCACTGTCTCAGCATAAGAGAAATCATCATCAAAATCCCTTTGATTATCATCATCCGGTGAAAAAGCAAATCCTTTAAGTTGACTACGCTCTGCATAGAGTTTTAAGAGATCATCAGCAATATCCTCTACCTGCTTGCTTACTTTTTGTTTAGTTTTTTGGAAACGCCCATCATTGAGTTTATTAATTTTGGGCTCTTTCCCGTCCGCTGACACATACTTAGAGAGACTCTCAATCTGCTCAACAGGTAGAGAAATTGTTGCAGCATCCTGATATTGGATGGTCAAGTAGTCACGATGCACCCCTTTAATCTCAATAGTCTCAATACCTTTAAATTGCCCGATACCATGAGTCTGATGTACAACATAATCACCTTTTTCAAGCTCATTGTAATCTTTTAGACGCTCAGCATTGGAAACGTGACTGGCACGCGCACGACGTTTTACTTTTTTATGGAAAATCTCACGTTCAGTGACCAGAACAAGCTTTTCATCAGCAAAGTAAAAACCATTGGATAAGTTTCCTAGAACTAATTGAGGCTTATAAGAAATCAAATCTCCAAACCTACTAAGAGGTAAATCTAAATCATATTCTTCCAAGGTTTCCTTCAAAGATTTGAGTTGCTTTTCAGACCCCACTTGTAAAATAACCGTTGCCTTATTCTTAGTATAACGATGAATTTCGTCAACCAGTAGCGGAAATTGGTTGAAAAACTCCTGCATAGGGTATTGAGTGAATTGATACAACTTATCAAATTTAAGATTTCCTAATCCCTTATGAAAATTAGAAAAGAAGCTAGCTGGCTGATAGTTACGTAAAGTCTTAAATGAATCCACGAAGTAGTTTAGATAACTCAGAGACTTGCCCTGATGAAGATCCTCAGTTAAAAGATTAGCTACTTCTAATTCAAGACGTCCGTGGCGGTCCACTATCTTTTGAAAATCATCAACGAATACAGGAGTCCCCTTTGGAAGATAGTCAAACAAGGTATAAGCTTTGTCATAAAAGAGAGACAAAAACTTACGTAAATCTTTATGACGGTAACCATCAATCGTCACTGATAGAACTTCCTCAAGATAAGCCTTATGAGGACCCTCTGCTTTTGAAACTGCACTTTCTAGGGCCTTCTCAGCACGTTGGTAATCTTCTCTTGTTAAGATAATATCATCCGCCGGTGATATGGCAACATGATCTAAATTGTTTAAAGATTTCTGACTATCGCTATCAAACTGACGAATGCCATCAATCTCGTCTCCAAAAAATTCTAAACGGTAAGGGAGTTCTGCAGTCAGTTCATAAATATCTAAAATATCGCCTCTACGACTGAACTCACCAGGTGAGAGAACCTGCTCTACCCTTTGGTATCCAATATGAGTCAGATGCTTACTGAGAGCCTCTAAATCATGTTCCTCCCCTAGTGTTAAGTCAATACGGGAGTCTTTATAAATCTCAGGATTAGGCAAATGTAACTTAGTACCAACTAAACTCGTAACTAAGATTCCACTTGTCTCTTTATCTATTAAAAAATTAAGACTTTCGAGACGAGAATGGGTCTTTTCTGGAGAAGCGAAGATAAACTCTGCAGCTGATACATCATCCGCAAAAAAAGAATAAACCTTATCCTCTCCTAAGATAGCTGACAAATCTCCTACTAATTGCTCAGCTTCATTTTGTGTTGAGGTAACTATAAAAATCTTAGGAACCTGATTAGAAAGTGCAGAGGCCATAACAACTGCCTTACTAGAACCAGAAAACCCCATGACCAATTGCCTACTCAATAAACTTACCTTATCACGCCACTCAAGTAATTGATGATTCTTCTCAAAAAGATCTAATAGGGTATTAGCCATTATAACGCCTCATGGTATCTTCGAAATCATTTGTTTTAAGGTAATGATTGAGGGCCGCCTCTACCTTGTCTAAAGTCAGTAAAATTGTGGAATAATCGTCTTCACTAAATTTTCCAAGGACATGATTAACGACCGTCATTCCTTTCTGTGGGCGGCCAATACCAATTTTTATACGGTCAAATTCTTGAGTGCCAGTTTCAGCAATGATAGATTTAATACCATTATGACCACCCGCTGAACCTTTTTGACGAAAGCGCAATTTCCCAACTTCCATATCTAAGTCATCGTAAATGACGATAAAATCCTCCATGGGAATATTGTAATAAGCTAGTAATGCTCTAACAGCTAGACCTGATAGATTCATAAAGGTTGTTGGTTTCACAAAATAAACCTTCTCACCATTTAAAAAGGTCGAAGCCACTTCAGCCTTAAAGGTCCTTTCTTCAGAAAAGGTTAATCCTAGTTCCTTAGCCATTAGGTCAATAGCCATAAAACCAACATTGTGACGTGTCTCATGGTATTTTGAACCAGGATTTCCCAAGCCAACTACTAATTTTGTCATTATTTCTCCTCTTTGATAAACAGCAAAAGGACTGAAAAATACTTTTCAGCCTTGTGCACTATTTTTTATTTTCTAAACGTTGAAACGGAATTCCATGATGTCACCATCTTGGACAACATACTCTTTTCCTTCTTCTCGAAGGCGTCCAGCTTCTTTAACAGCTTTCTCAGAGCCATATTTAATCAAATCGTCATACGACATTGTTACAGCGCGGATAAATCCTTTCTCGAAGTCAGAGTGGATAATTCCAGCTGCTTGTGGAGCCTTGATCCCTCGTTTAAAGGTCCAAGCGCGGACCTCTTTTTCACCGGCAGTGAAATAAGTTCCAAGACCAAGCAAATGATATGCTGCGCGTGTTAGTTTATCGACTCCTGACTCTGTCAAACCAAGATCTTCCAAGAACATCTCCTTATCTTCATCATCCAACTCAGAGATTTCTTCCTCAACACGAGCCGAAATAACAACTACTTCTGCATTTTCAGTCGCTGCAAACTCACGAATTTGCTTCACATAATCAATATCATCAGGATTTGCGACCTGGTCTTCATCAACGTTAGCCACATAAAGCACTGGTTTTGTTGTCAAGAGGAAAAGTCCCTTAACAATCTTTTGTTCTTCCTCAGTAAAATCAATTGTACGGGCAGACTTACCATCTTCTAGAACGGGTTTAATCTTTTGAAGAATATTAAACTCTGCCACAGAATCTTTATCTTTTTGTGTACGAGCGATTTTTTCGACACGCGCATAACGTTTGTTAATTGATTCAAGGTCAGCCAAAATCAATTCTAGGTTGATTGTATTGATATCAGCCATCGGATCTACAAAGGCATCCTCACGCCCTTGTTCACGCATAACATTTTCATCATCGAAAGCACGAACGACATGAACAATAGCATCTACTTCACGAATGTTCGCCAAGAACTTATTTCCAAGACCTTCACCCTTTGATGCTCCTTTTACGATACCCGCAATATCTGTGAACTCAAAGGTAGTTGGAACTGTCTTTTTAGGTGTGATAAGTTCAGTCAATTTTGTCAAACGTTCATCTGGTACTTCAACCATACCAACATTTGGATCAATTGTTGCGAAAGGATAGTTTGCAGCTTCCGCACCTGCTTTTGTAATTGCATTGAAAAGAGTTGATTTACCAACATTCGGCAAACCAACAATACCTGCTGTTAAAGCCATTAATTTATTTCTCCATTAAAAAGTAATTTAGTTAATTATAACACAAAAATTGTTAAAAATAGGCAACTTTCCTTTGAGAATCAGAAAAAGGAAAGCAAGGAAAAATGCTATAAGGAGGACGATTAGGGGCCCTAGATACTTTTTATTTTGCCAGAGTGTTATAGCTTTCTAATATAATAATCTAGTAGTAAGTGACGTTCATAATAGCTGTTATAAAACCTTCTTAAGTTTCTTTTCGAAATCATGACGACTCATCATAACTACATGATCACAATTCGTACAACGAATCTTAATGTCAGCTCCAAGACGGGTCACTTCCCATTCGTTAGCTTTTTTTCCTGTTGCTTTGATGGTACAAGCATGTGGTTTTTTCATTTCAACTAAACTTCCAATTTGGTACATAAACTTCCTCCCTAGTAAAAAAGTTATCCACAGTGGATAACTTTTTCGATTTTAGTTTGTTCTTACAGGTGTAATCAATTGAATAAAATTCTCACTGTCATCTGCTGGCGTCAAAGTAAATGGACGCACTGGTGAAATGAAACGTACACGGACAGTCTCACTCTTAAGTGCTTTCAAAGCGTCTATCAAGTAAGTGGGATTAAAACTAATGACCAAATCACTTCCTGAAACGTCTTGCACATCAATATCTTCATTCACCTTTCCGACTTCAGGTGAATTAACATGAGCACTAACATTACCATTGATGATTTCGAGTTTCACCGTGCCACTTTGACTTGCATTTGAAATCAAATAGGAACGTTCCATAGCAGAACGAAGGCTAGCTGTCTCAAACACAACCTCTGTTTCAAATGAATCCGACAAGAGACGATTAGTATCTGGATAATTTCCTTCTAGTAGACGTGTGTAAAAAGAGATTGTCTCACTACGGAATAGAATTTGATTTGCAGAGAAGAAAATTTCCAAATTTTCAATACCATCACTAAAGACTGCTGATAACTCTTTAAGTGATCGGCTTGGGATTACTACATCAAAATTATCTGAAGAATGTTCCAAAACAAGTTGACGTTGACTCATACGATGAGAATCAGTGGCAACAGCTTTAAGATCTTTGTGATTTGAAAGAACAAAGTGAACTCCAGTTAAAATTGGACGACTTTCTTGCGTGCTTGCTGCAAATGACGTTTCAGCAATGATAGATTTTAACACTTTAGTGTCCATAACTAGTGGTGTCAAGCTGTCAACTTCTTGAATACGAGGATATTGTTCAACATCCTTTCCTTTTAGAGTAATCTCTGATTTACCACTCTTTAGCAATACTTGGTATTGTTCTATTTCTTCAAATGTAAGAGTAACATCAGGTAAGCTTGAGACAACGTTGATGAAAAAGTTCGCTTCTAAAAGGATACTACCTGGTCGTGTAATTAATAGACCTGCATTTTCTTCTGAAGCAGAGATACTATTCTCTATTGAGATTTGTCCATTTGAACCTGTTAAATAGATACTATCACTAGTAACTTCGATTTTTATAGTTGATAGAATGGGAATAGCATTTTTTGAAGAAATAGCACGTCGAGTTGTATGAAGGGCTTGTAGGAAATAAGCTTTATTAATCGCAAATTGAATCATGATGCTCCTTTATTTTATTAGTATTATGTTAGTAGCAGTAGTAGGTCTTGTGGATATTGTGCATAAGTATCTAAATCATAGTTTTATCAAGATTTTAGACTTGTGCACATCTTGTGGAAAAGTGTGTATAATTTTTAGTAGTTATCCACAGGTGTTATTTTATCTTGTTTTTGATGGTATCAATTTCAATGCGTAAACTGTCATCTTGAGCAAGCATATTTTTGATTTTATTGTAAGCATGTAGAACAGTTGAGTGATCTCTTCCTCCAAATTCTTTTCCAATTTTTGGGAGGGAGTTATCAGTCATTTCACGCGCAAGATACATAGCAACCTGACGAGCTAAGACAATATTTTGTGTTCGCTTAGTTGCCTTAATCTCTTTAACCGTGACATTATAAAATTTCCCAACCTCACTTTGGATGTCTTCAATCGGAATGAGCGTTAACTTAGGGCCATCTATTTTACGTGCACGAATAGCTTCGGCAGCTACTTCAACTGTGATCGTATCTAACTGGCGGACATTTGCAACTAAGCTAATATCTTTCAAAGCTCCCTCTAAGTCGCGGACATTTGAGTCGAATTGGCCAGCTAAATACTCAATTGTTTCAGGTGGAAAATGGTAATCATAGTCCATAATCTTATTGGTAAGAATAGCAACTCGGGTTTCAAAGTCAGGCGGTGTAATATTTACAGTCAAGCCCCATTTGAAGCGCGTGACAAGACGCTCTTCCATTTCATTCAATTGATCTGGATTTCGGTCGCTAGTCAAGACAATTTGTTTATTATTATCGTGAAGGACATTGAAAGTATTGAAAAATTCCTCTTGAGTGGCTTGCGTAGACTTTTTAGCCAACGATTGTATATCATCAATTAAAAGCACGTCTAGATGGCGGTATTTGAGCTTTAGTTCATCCATTTTATCTAAACGGATATGTAAAACAAACTCGTTAATAAAATTTTCGGCAGTTATGTATTTGATTCGTGCTTGGGGATTATCATGTAAGACCTTATTACCAATGGCATTGAGCAAGTGAGTTTTTCCGAGACCAGGTCCCCCATAAATGAATAAAGGGTTATAAGTCGCTCCTGGTGAATCAGCTACAGCTAGAGAGGCTGCTACAGACCAGCGGTTTTCATCTCCTTGAATAAAATTATCAAAGGTATACTTACTATTTAAGTCCGAGTTCAAAGTGGGAAGAGCAGGTGTTTGTTGTTCCCTTTTATTGCTGAAGTCATTGCTTGATAAAGTTGGTTTTATTTCGCTAACGAGAGCCTCGTCAAAGACATATTCAACTTTTATTTCACTATTGTAGACTTCAAATCCAGTCATCAAAATGAAAGATTGCATGTTCTTTTCCCAGAACAGTTTCTTGACTTCTTCAAGCAGAATTGTAGCAACGTTATCTTGAATTTTGATGAGCTTGGTATCTAGGACATAATAATCAAAAGTAGCTTGTGTTAGTTCCTCTTTGGCCAGCTCTAAGAGCTTATTCCAAAAAAAATGCTCTTTTTCGGTCATTCTATCAATTCTCCTTCTTTATTCTTGTCCTCTGATTCTATCATAAAACAAAAAAGTTTTCCACAGGTCATAAAGAGAAAAGTTTGTGAGGTTATCCACAACCACAAAAAAATAATTCACACTGGGAATAAAAGTTATCCACTGTCTGTTGATAAAAAAAGAATCCCTCTAAAATAAAGGGAGGGATTCTTTTTCACGATGTGGATAAGTCTGATTCACCTTTTTCCACAATTAACAGCCTAGATAAGCTTGTTGATAATTCTGTTAAAATCTTCTTCCGTCGAAAAGTGTATTTGAATCGTTCCCGAGTGAGTTTTGTGATAACGTAGAGTTACGGGAAGACCTAGTGATTTTTCAAGTTCTTTTTCTTTATCTTTTATATGGATATCTTTTTTAGATTTTTGTTTTCTAGGAAGTTCTTGAAGTTTTTTTTCTAGAGTACGAACAGACCATCTTTCAGCCACAACCTGCTGAAAGATGGTTAACTGCTTTCGAGAATCCTCAATAGCTAAGAGTGCTCTAGCATGTCCCTGACTCAGACTTCCGTTTTCAATACTCGTTTGTATCTCTCGCGGAAGTTGTAGTAGTCTAAGAGTGTTACTAATATATGGTCTAGATTTCCCCATAGCTTTAGCGAGCTCCTCGTGACTGTAAGCTAACTCATCAATTAAATTACGATAGGCCTTTGCTTCTTCGATAGGATTGAGATTTGATCGTTGTAAATTTTCAATAATAGCTTGTTTACGACTCTCTTGATCTGTAACTTTCTTTACAACTGCAGGGATTTCTGTCATCCCTAAACGTTTACAGGCACGTAAACGTCTTTCTCCAGCAATTAGTTCATAACCAATAATGTCAGATTTTCGTACAATAATTGGTTGTATTAAACCATTTTCTGATATTGACTGACTTAGTTCTACTAACTCTTCATCGGAGAATTCTAGACGAGGTTGAAAAGGATTGGGGTAAATTTCACTAATAGGTAAAGTTTTGAGTTGTTCTGACATGGTGTTCCTTTCCCAAAAAAGACCTTTACATTATTGTAAAGGTCTTTTGACAGATTTGTCAATGATTAATCAGATAAGTCTTCTGTAGATTTTGTTAATTTAAGATCTTCAGTTTTCTTATCTTTACCACGATAGAAGGTTACCTTGATAGTATCTCCGATACTATGGCTGTAAAGATTGGTTTGAATATCAGTTTTTGAGCTGATTTCCTTACCATCAATCTCAGTGATAACATCATTTTCTTGAAGTTTACCGTCAGCTGGCATACCTTTCTGAACACTACCGACAACAACTCCAGATTTCACCTTATCTGGTAAATCTAATTTAGAAGTTGTACTGCTAGAAAGGCTATTAAGATCGGCCATTGAGATTCCTAGGGCTGGTCGTGTAACTTTACCGTCTTTTTCCAATTGATTGATGATTTCGACAACATCGTTTGATGGAATGGCAAATCCCATACCTTCAACGGCGCTACCAGCGACTGCTGACGTTGATGAAATTTTACTTGAGTTAATACCGATAACTTGTCCTTCGATATTGACTAAGGCACCACCTGAGTTACCAGGGTTAATGGCAGCATCTGTTTGGATAGCATTTGTTGAAACAGTTTCACCATTGTCGTTTTGCATAGTTACAGTACGGCTAAGGCTAGAAACGATTCCCTCTGTTACTGAGTTGGCGTATTCGGTACCAAGTGGGCTACCGATAGCAATTGCCTTCTCACCTACTGTTAGAGAGTTTGAGTCTGCAAATTCCGCTACGGTTTTAATTTTATCTGAAGAAACTTTGACAACTGCTAGGTCAGAGTAAGTATCTTTACCAACGAGTTCACCAGTAATTTTTGATCCATCTGAAAGCATGATTTCGAGTTTTTTAGCGCCATCGACAACGTGGTTGTTGGTTACGATATAAGCCTCTTTACCATCTTTTTTATAGATGACCCCAGAACCTTCACCAGCGACTTGCAACCCATCAGAATCTTTTGATTTGTCTTGGCTAGAGTCAGAATTATCATCTCCACCAAAGATACGGCCATAGAGGTCATTTAGAGAATCTGAAGATGAACCTTCTTGATAATTGATGACAGAAACAACAGCATTTTGTACTTTCTTAACAGCCTTAGTTGTATCTGTTGTATTGCTGTAGACGGTCTTAGCCGTTTTGACTCCTGTATCTGTTGTATTGGTAAAAGATACCCCAGCTGCTGTTAGTAGGATAAAGGCACCAAGTAAACCACCTAGTAAGCCAATAACTAGCATTGCAATTGGCGTTACTATTTTTTTCCAGTTAAATTTTTTCACGTTTAGTCCTCCTTTTTGATAAACATATCAAAGTAAGCTTAATTATATCATAAAGTGATTTTTTTGAAAGTTTTCCACAATCTGTGGAAAAGTAGATGATAGGCTATTCTAGATGGAATAAATAGGGGATATGAAATATGAAAAGGTGTGGATAAGGTGTTAAAAGATTGTGGATATGTGCTATAATGAAGCTATGAAAGTTAAATTGATTACCGTTGGAAAATTGAAAGAAAAATATTTGAAAGATGGCATTGCAGAGTATATCAAACGGCTAGGACGCTTCACAAAATTTGAGTCTATAGAGTTGATTGATGAGAAGACGCCTGATAATGCAAGCGAAGCTGAAAATAAAGCTATCTTAGACAAAGAAGGACAGCGTATTTTGGCTAAGGTAGGTGACCGTGATTATGTCATTGCCTTAGCAATTGAGGGAAAGCAATTTCCCTCAGAACAGTTTGCCAAAGAGTTAGAGCAAGCGACCCTTAGAGGCTATTCAGATATTACTTTTATTATAGGGGGGAGTCTGGGGCTATCCCCTAAAGTGAAAAAGAGGGCTAATCAATTGATGAGTTTTGGTCTCTTGACTTTTCCTCATCAGCTTATGCGCCTTGTATTAGTGGAACAAATTTATCGCGCATTCATGATTCGGCAAGGAAGTCCTTATCATAAGTAGAAAAAGGAAATCAACATGTTCAAAATGAAAAAACGCTCCTATCGTGTTTTTGAAGGTTTACGAGTAGCAACTCTAGTTAGTTATATAGGAGGCTTTATTGATGCCTACACATACAATACTCAAGACGGACGATTTGCAAGTATCCAGACAGGTAATCTCCTTTATTTGGTTATTCACCTTGTTGAGGGACATATTGCAAGAGCTTTTAGCTATGTAATACCTATTTTTTTCTTTGTTTTAGGTCAGTTTTTTGTTTTTTTTGTTAAGAAGTGGCTTATTAACCATAAATGGGGATGGCATTTGCAAGCGATTAGACTTGCCTTTCTCTTGATGACTATTCTCGCCATTATTACACCTTACGTTGATTCTACTATTACGATTGCAGGCTTGGCCTTCTTTGCCTCTCTTCAGGTAGGGATTTTTAAGCGGGTCAGAGGAGTAAATTATGCCTCCTTCATGATGACTGGTAATATCACTAATACTTCCCTAACAGTTGCAAGAGCTATTGGTGAGAGTGATCCTAAAGTACTAAAACAAGCTTCTTACACTACTATTATCATCTTTACCTTTATGGTGGGAGTCGCAGCATCAACTTGGTTTGCCCAATATTTATATGAATACAGTCTATATACAACTTTGCTCCCCTTGTTTATTTTAAATTATTTTCTATTTATCGAAGCAAAAGAAAAACGCAACTAGAAATTCTAGATTGCGTTTTTTCATCTGATCCCAGCAGGATTCGAACCTGCGACCGTTCGCTTAGAAGGCGAATGCTCTATCCAGCTGAGCTATGGGACCAATAACTTTAGTTTACAAAATATATAGCAACATGTCAATACTTTGTAAAAGCTAGATAAAAACTAACGTAAAATTCGAATAAATTCAGCAAAAATTAATTTTTTTTTTGAAAAAAAGTATAGACAAAATCGAATACTCTGATATAATAATAAGAGTGTCAGCGAGATAAAAATCTCAAAACTTGGTCCGTTGGTCAAGGGGTTAAGACACCGCCTTTTCACGGCGGTAACACGGGTTCGAATCCC
>NZ_JWGQ01000014.1:0-332 GCF_001069025.1 Streptococcus sp. 1004_SSPC
AGCTTGGTAGAGCACTTGGTTTGGGACCAAGGGGTCGCAGGTTCGAATCCTGTCTTCCCGATTTATGGCGGTGTAGCTCAGCTGGCTAGAGCGTCCGGTTCATACCCGGGAGGTCGGGGGTTCGATCCCCTTCGCCGCTATATATGGATTACTTGGACCTTTAGCTCAACTGGTTAGAGCACTCGGCTCATAACCGAGCGGTCGTAGGTTCGAGTCCTACAAGGTCCATATATTATTTAATAATATTTGGAGGATTACCCAAGTCCGGTTGAAGGGAACGGTCTTGAAAACCGTCAGGCGTGTAAAAGCGTGCGTGGGTTCGAATCCCACAT
>NZ_JWGQ01000015.1:0-94082 GCF_001069025.1 Streptococcus sp. 1004_SSPC
GTTAGAGACAAATCACTTAAGACAACTTTTATATCTTAGCACCCTTTTGGATAGCTGTCAAGATATTTTTTAAAAAATAATAAGCAGGGTATAAACCTGCTTATTATTTTGCTTCAATCAAGCCATAGTTACCATCTTCACGCTTATACAGTACGTTAGTCATATGATCTTTGCTATCAGTATAGATAAAGAAATCATGTCCCAACAACTCCATTTGAAGAATTGCTTCTTCAACATCCATTGGTTTCAACTCAATATTTTTAGTTCTTACAACTTCAACAGTTGGTGCTTCTTCAATTTCTTCTTTATTAAATTCAGCTGAGAACACTTCACCTCTTGAAACTTTCTCACGATGCTTACGTGCAATTTTTGTTTTGTTTTTACGGATTTGTCTTTCAATCTTATCGACCACTAAGTCAATAGAACCATACATATCTTGTGAAACATCTTCTGCACGTAGTGTTACAGAACCTGTAGGGATAGTAACTTCTACTTTAGCTGTCTTTTCGCGATAAACCTTAAGATTTACACGTGCATGTAGTTCTTGGTCTTCGTTGAAGTATTTTTCAACTTTGCTAAGTTTACTTTCAACATAGTCACGAAGTGCTTCAGTTACTTCGATGTTTTCGCCACGGATACTATATTTAATCATAAAAGACCTCTTTCTCGCTTGTTAGCGTTTTCTTTATCTTTATTATATCCTTTTCATGAAAATTTGCAAGGGTTTTTATTATCTAGCTAAGGAAAAGGTCAAAACTTCTTTGACATCTAAGTCATCCAATAGTTTGACCATTTGATACAGGGTAGATCCTGTTGTGTAAATATCATCGATTATGATGATCTTACTTGGCAGCTCAATACCTTTCTTCAAACTGAAAGGATTATCTTGACTTAACCTCTCTTCGCGTGTTCTCGAGGATTGCTTCTCGATGTCTCTTTTTTCAAAAATGTTTTTATAGGGGATTCCCTCTAGTAATCCTTTAACTTGATTGAATCCTCTATCTTCCAGCCGTTCTTCCGACAAGGGGACAGGTACTAAGATATAACCTTTCTTTAAAAAAGGCTTTAAATTGGCTTTAATTTCTTGTTGAAATATTTTTCTAAGGCAATAATCTCCCATAAATTTATAGCGACTAAAATACTCTTTAATATTTTCTTCATAACAATAAATGGCAAAATGTTTTGGAATATAGCCTTTTTTCGCCCAAATTTTGCAATCAATGCAACTATTTCCATCTATTATTTTATAACAATTTGAACATCTCGCCTTCCCAAGCTTTTTAAATTGACCTTTACAATCTTCACAAGAATACTCTCTTCTTTGTTTAAACATAATTAAATCACTTAATTGAGCTACTGATTCAATCCATTCATTACATAGTAGACACTTCATTTTCAAAGCCTCCTTTTTTATTCATTGCATTTATTTCTTTCCGACATTGCAACATTGATTTAGATAATCCTTCATGAAAGAAATAGAGTTTCCCTGTAGGTCTCTCGGGCGAACGCCCCACCCTACCACCAATCTGAATAAGACTCGAACTAGTATATAAGTGATGATTTGCCATACAAACAAAAACATCTACTTGTGGAAAGGTAACACCACGTTCGAGAATAGTTGTTGTCACTAAGATTGACAGTTCTTTTTTTCGGAATTTCTCTACGATGGTTGAACGCTCCTCACTTTTTGATGAAACAAAGGCTATGTTTTCAGTAGGGAGGTATTTTTTTAGGGTAATACTAAACTTTTCACCTACTGCTATATTGGGAAAAAAGATTAATAGAGGAAAATTTGATTTACGCTGCTTCTTAATCTGGTGAATTAGAAGGCTTGGGAGCTTGCCGTTCGTCAACGACTTTTGTAACCTTCCTTGCCAAAAGAAACGAGGAAGGACTAAAGGATTTCCATGGAAGCGTCTGGCAAGGTGATGCTTTTCTAAAGCTCCAAGGCGAACTTGCTCCTCTAAAGCTAATGTAGAAGTTGCTGTTAAGTAAATATATCGACCTGTTTCCGTCTTTGCTTGTTTAACAGCATGATTTAACATGACATTCCCTACAAAGGGGAAGGCATCAACTTCGTCAACAATAATCAAGTCAAAACTATGATAAAATTTTAGTAATTGATGAGTGGTAGCTATAACGAGCGGACTACCATCATATGGTTCACTATCAGCATGAAGCAGAGAAATACTACAAGTAAAATCTTTCTGCATACGTAGAAACAATTCTCGACAAACATCAACTCGGGGACTTGCAATGGCGACACGATTTTTATTTTCAAGAACATAGGCAACAATCTTATAAATCATCTCTGTCTTACCAGCACCAGTCACTGCATGAACAAGACTGTGTTTTTTGTTTTTATAAGTCTTTAAAAGCTTTTCCGAGACCTCATTTTGATAAGGAGTCAGTTTTCCTAACCATTTCAAGACAGGAAAATCTACTTCTGATTTTTCTGAAGGAAAGTAATAGAGTTCTTTACCTTCTTGGTTTCGACCAAAGACAATACACGCTCTACAATAATACTGACCATTCGGTAATTGCCAATCTTCCTCTATTTGACTATAACATCTTTTACATCTAAGTTTTTTATCAACCTTTATCATACTTTCTAATTTTACAGCCTCTGAGAGATAGTCCACTGGTAACTGTGCTTTCGTAAATAGTCGTCCATAATATTCTTTAGGTATCATATCTTTCTATTCGAAAATATGTTTGAATTTACCTTTTTATGATAAAATTTTTTTATGGATTACAAAACAATTGCCAACGATGGAATCGTTGAAAAAGAAATCAAAAAATCTCGTTTCATTTGTCATTTGAAATGCATTAGTAATGAAGAAGAAGGGAGAGAGTATATCGCCCAGATTAAGAAAAAACATCACAAGGCCAATCACTCTTGCTCTGCAATGATTGTCGGAGACGATGGTCAAATTAAGCGTTCTAGTGATGATGGCGAACCTTCTGGAACCGCTGGGGTGCCCATGCTTACTGTTCTAGAAAAACAAGGACTTACTAATGTCGTAGCAGTTGTGACTCGCTATTTTGGTGGAATCAAACTTGGGGCAGGTGGTCTTATACGCGCTTACTCTGGTAGTGTTACCCATGCAATCGAAGAAATTGGACGAGTGGAAATCAAAGAGTTAGCGGGCCTAATTGTAAAGTTGACCTACTCTCAATACCAAGTTTTCTCTAACTTCCTTGAAAAAGAAGGTCTCCAAGAATTTGATACAACTTTCTTATCAGAAGTTTCTACCACTTTGTTTGTTGAAGAGTCTGAGATTGAAAGACTCGGTCAAGAGCTCACTGAGTTCTATCAGGGAAAAGTTAATTATGAAAAATCTGGAAAGAAGATTGTTGAGATTCCTGTCTGATAGTCAAACATTATCACAGTGATAAAGAAGATGTATTTTACAAGTTAGTTCTACCGTCGTATACTTAAAACCATCAATCAAAGATTAAGAGGATTTTAAATATGGCAATTTACAATTCAATCACTGAACTTGTTGGAAAAACACCTGTTATTAAACTCAATTCTATTGTTCCAGAAGGATCAGCAGATGTTTATGTTAAACTCGAAGCATTTAATCCTGGTTCTTCAGTTAAAGACCGTATTGCTCTTCGTATGATTGAAGACGCTGAAAAAGCTGGTACGATTAAACCTGGTAATACTATTATTGAACCAACTTCAGGTAATACCGGTATCGGTCTCGCTTGGGTTGGTGCTGCTAAAGGTTACAAGGTAGTCATCGTAATGCCTGACACAATGAGTGTTGAACGTCGTAAAATCATCCAAGCCTACGGTGCTGAACTTGTTTTGACTCCTGGTAGCGAAGGAATGAAAGGTGCTATCGCTAAGGCTAAAGAAGTTGCTGCTGAGCGCAATGGTTGGGTGCCACTCCAATTTGCTAACCCATCAAACCCTGCTGTTCATGCTGCCACAACCGGTCAAGAAATTCTGGAAGATTTTGGGGCAGATGGTTTGGATGCATTCGTAGCTGGTATCGGTACCGGTGGTACTATTTCGGGTGTTTCTAAAACTCTGAAAGCTGCTAACCCAAACATCAAAGTTTATGGTATTGAAGCTGACGAATCTGCTGTCTTGAACGGTGATAAACCAGGACCACACAAAATCCAAGGTATCTCAACCGGCTTTATCCCTGACACATTGGATACAAAATCATATGATAGCGTTGTACGTATTCCTTCTGATGAGGCTATCTCAACATCACGTACATTGGGTAGCAAGGAAGGTTTCCTAGCTGGTATCTCATCAGGTGCTGCTATTGCTGCTGCTCTTAAAGTTGCTGCTGAACTCGGCGAAGGTAAAAAAGTATTGACACTTTTGCCTGATAATGGTGAACGTTACCTTTCTACAACACTTTATGATTTCCAAAACTAACAAAAAAGAAGCTGAACATTTAATGTTCTAGCTTCTTTTTTGTTGTTAAAAACTTATAGCCAGATGCTGATCGTTCCAATAGAAAAAACAACCTGTTGTTAATATACTGACCTATAGGAGTAGGACACCGAAATAAACTCGTTTAGTCTTGACTCCTTTTCTTATTAGTCTAATTCTTTTGCTTCTGTTTCAGCAATTTCAACAACTGTAAACCCTGCTTCTACAAAAACTTTTTTAAGGTATTCTGGTTCTACATCCCCTTCAACTTGTAGTTCGACGCGAAGCACGGTATCAGTTTTTGGTGCAACAATTGTACGTTCAATGTTGAGATTTTCACTAGAAATGAGGTTGGCAATTTTTTCTAGGATACGTGGTGTGTCTAAGACTTCAAGCCCAATACGGATTCCGGCTTGACCATAACCAGAAATTTCCAAGAAAGCACGAAAGACATCTTTATCTGTAATAATTCCAGAAATTTGGTCATTGTCTACTACTGGAAGAACTCCAACCTTGTTTTGCAGCATAATGTAGATAGCATCCTCAAGGCTAGCATATTTGGAAACAGTAAGGACATTCTTAATCATGATATCTCCTACTTTTGTCTTATTAAGGAGATAGTTCATTTCATAAATGGACAAGCTAGTTGCTTTTGATGGTGAAGCCTCCGCCATTGTACCTTCTGTAATAAGACCAACCAATTTATCGTGTTCAATTACTGGCAAACGGCGCAAACCTTTGTCACGCATAATGTCTGTAGCTGCTGCAACTGTTGTTTCTGGTGAGACATAAACTACACGTTTCGTCATAAAATCTTTTACTGCCATGTTTCATTTTCCTCCGAATGATTTCTTACTTGTATTATACCACACTAATTGAAACCGATTGCATTATTTTGCTGAAAAATTAGTACCTTACAATCAGTATGAGGCTATAGAAAAACGCCCTTGGGCGCTTTTTCTTATCCTCCAAGATAGGCTTTACGAACTTCGTCTGATGCAAGAAGTTCTTTACCAGTACCTGAAAGAACCACTTTACCAGTTTCAAGAACGTAACCTCGATCCGCAATTGATAAAGCCTTATTGGCATTTTGTTCAATCAAAAGAACTGTAGTTCCTTGCGCCTTGATATCTTCGATAATATCAAAAATTTCTTGAATAAAGATTGGAGCAAGCCCCATTGAAGGCTCATCCAAAAGCAAAAGTTTCGGACGACTCATAAGGGCACGACCCATCGCCAACATCTGTTGCTCACCACCAGAAAGTGTTGCGGCGTCTTGATTCTTACGCTCTTCTAGACGTGGGAAACGTTGGAAGACTTTTTTCAATAGAGTTGTATTTTCTTCTTTATTTTTATGAAGGAAAGCACCCATTTCAAGATTTTCCATTACGGTTAATCCTGCAAAGACGTGACGTCCTTCAGGCACTTGTGCCAAACCTTCTGCAACAATCTTTCGAGCTGGTGTTTTGTGAATGTCATTTCCAAGGTAAGAAATAATTCCTTCAGTTGGACGAACAAGACCTGAGATTGTACGAAGAATAGATGTTTTACCTGCTCCATTGGCTCCGATAAGAGTTACAACTTCACCTTCATTAACCTCAAAGCTAACGTTTTTAACAGCCTCAATAGAACCATATTTAATTGAGAGATTTTCAACCTTTAACATAGCCATTACGCTTCACCTCCCAAGTAAGCTTCGATAACACGCTTGTTATTCTTAATTTCATCAGGTGTTCCTTCTGCAATCAAGCGTCCATATTCTAAAACATAGATACGCTCAGTGACATCCATAACCAAACTCATATCATGCTCAATCAAGATAATTGTAATACCAAAGTCTTTTTGAATTTGACGAATATGGGCAGTCAACTCAGCTGTTTCTTGTGGGTTCATACCCGCAGCTGGTTCATCAAGGAAAAGAATTTTAGGTTCCGTTGCAAGTGCACGAACAATTTCCAAGTGACGTTGTTGTCCATAAGCCAAGTTTTTCGCAAGTGTATCTGCCTCATCATCCAAGTTAAAGATAGCCAAAAGTTTCATAGCTTTGTCTTTCAACTCGTCCTCACTTGAATAGTACTTAGGCAAACGTAAAAGTGATGCGAAGAAGTTTGAAGGTTGCTTATTTGATAAACCAACAAGAACATTTTCAAGTACAGTCATGTCTTTGAAAAGGCGGATATTTTGGAAAGTACGTGACAAACCGAGTGAAGCGATTTTATAAGGTGCTTTACCGTTGAGAACTGTACCATCAAGCGTTACAGTCCCTTCACTTGGCTCATAGACACCAGTCAAAAGGTTGAACAAGGTTGTTTTACCAGCACCGTTTGGCCCGATAAGCCCAACCAACTCACCTTCATTGAGTTCCATTGAAACGTCACCAACAGCAGTCAAACCACCAAAGTTTTTAGTTAAATTTTTAACTTCAAGAAGTGCCATTTTTATTTGCCCTCCTTAGATTTATTGAAGAATTTTGAGAGATAGAGTTCTTTTGTTCCAAGAAGCCCACCTGGACGGAAGAGCATTACAAGAATCAAAGCCAAGGCGTAAATAATCATACGAAGGTTTGAAACGTTTTGGAGGAACATGTTGATAATACCAAGAACAACAGCAGCAATGATAGTACCTGTAATTGATCCAAGACCTCCAAGAACGGCAATGATAAGGTAATCAATTGACTTCATGATTGTGAAGTCTTTTGGCACGACAGTCCCGATATAGCTGACATAAAGTGAACCAGCAATCGCTGAAATCATGGCACCGATAACGAATATAATAACCTTCATTTTTGTAACATTGACACCCATTGACTCTGCAGCAATTTCATCTTCACGAAGAGTGATTGCTTGGCGACCAGTTGCTGAACGCAAGAAATTGAGTACCAAGATTGTAATGATAACTACAAAGAAATAGATGACAGGCCAGCTTGTATAAGGAAGAATTCCAGTCAAACCAGCGGCACCATTGGTCAATTCACCACCATTAACGATAATGATACGGATAATTTCAGCCATACCGAGAGTTGCAATAGCAAGATAGTCACCTTTCAAACGAAGGGTAGGTATACCAAAAATAAGGGCAACGACAGCTGCGATGATGACACCTACAACCATTGAGAGGTAGAAACCATCATAAGTTGGCATCATGCCAGTGATGATAGCTGATGAGTACGCACCGATTGCCATGAAACCGGCTTGTCCAAGTGTAAATTGTCCGGAGAAACCAAGAACTAAGTTAGTACCAAGTCCCATAAGGATTGAAATCCCAATTCCCATTAAGATTTGGATGTAGTAAAGATTCATAATACCTGAAAGTTCAAGACCTTTCAAGATAAGGAAGAGTCCAATGATAAGACCAAACCAAATAAGGTTTACTTTTAGATTTTTTTTCATGTCTTACACCTTCTCTTTCACATTTTTACCGAGAATACCCGCTGGACGAAGCAAGAGGATAACTATCAAGACACCATAAACAATGGCATCACGGTAACTTGATAAACCAATTGCAGTTGACAAAGTCTCTAAAATACCGATAACAAAACCACCGAGTGCTGCACCAGGAATAATACCGATACCACCAAGAACAGCGGCAACAAAAGCTTTAATACCCGGAGTCATCCCCATAAGAGGTTCAATTGAGTTATAGTAAAGACCAATGAGGACACCGGCAGCCCCTGCAAGTGATGATCCAAGAGCAAAAGTGAAACTAATCGTATTATTAACATTAATACCCATCAACTCTGCTGCGTCGCTATCTACAGATACAGCACGCATAGCTTTACCCATCTTAGTCTTCTTAACGATCAACTGAAGAGCAACCATAAGTACAAGAGCAACTACCAAAATGAGCAACTGCACATTTGTCACAGA
Organism: Streptococcus sp. 1004_SSPC; assembly: GCF_001069025.1. Lineage (NCBI taxonomy): Bacteria > Bacillati > Bacillota > Bacilli > Lactobacillales > Streptococcaceae > Streptococcus > Streptococcus sp. 1004_SSPC. Next base: position 8,266 of record NZ_JWGQ01000015.1, read on the forward strand.
AATTGACCCAAGATGATAAGTATGCATCTTGATTGATTGTGGGAATGAACGTGTATCTGCACCTACAAAGTAAACCATGATGTACTCAAGAAAGAATGACACACCAATGGCCGTTATCAAGGCAGAAATACGTGTTGAATTACGGAGTGGACGATAAGCCAAGAATTCAATAACTACCCCTAAAATTGCACAGACAATCATAGAAAACACAAGGGCAATCCAGAAGTTCATCTTCAAGCTGTTAATCGCATAGTAACCAACGAAGGCACCCATCATATAGATGTCTCCATGGGCAAAGTTAATCAATTTGATAATCCCATAAACCATGGTATATCCAAGGGCAAGTAGGGCATAGATACTACCCAAGATAATACCATTGACTAGTTGTTGGGGAAGTTGTTCAAAAAACATATATAACCAAACTTTCTAGTTCATTTTCAGTATAGATAACAGATTATTTTTCAATTTCAACGGCTTCCGCTGAAACTTCTTCACCATTATCTCTTTTAACCATAAGAGCTGCTTTAATAGGGTTATGATCCTTATCAATCGTCATTTTACCAGTAACCCCGACAAAGTTTTTCAAATGTGCTAAGTTATCGGCAATATCAACTGAAGTTTTCGTATCTTTTGATGCTTCTGCAATCATATAAACAGAATCGTAAGCTAGAGCAGCAAACATATTTGGTTCAGTGTTGTAAGCTTTCTTATATGCTTCAATGAAACCTGATGCCTTGTCAGAAAGAGCAACATTTGTTGAATATCCTGATACATAGTAGACGTTTGAAGCATTCTTTTTACCTGCAAGCTCAGTAAATTTCGCATCACTGAACCCATCAGGTCCAAGGATTGGTTTATCAATTCCAAGGTCACGTGCTTGTTTAGTGATAATACCAGTCTCAGTATAGTAACCAGGCATTACAATCGCATCATAGTCAAGGTCTTTAAATTTAGTCAAAGCTGACTGATAGTCCTTGTCACCTGACGCAAAGGTAGCCTCAGTAACAATTTGCCCCTTATATTCGCGTTTAAACTCGTCTGCAATACCTTTGGCATAGTCTGAGGCATTATCATAGTAGAGAACTACTTTCTTAGCATTCAAATTACTGTAAGAATAAGCTGCCAAAACTTTACCTTGGTAGCTGTCCTTAAAGGTTGTACGGAAAACAAATTTCTTAGCTCCGTTAGTATCTACCGTAAGGTCATCCTGCGTACCTGAAGGTGTCAGCAAAGGAACCCCTGTTTTTTGTGAGACGAGGCTAGCCGCAGCGACAGCACCTGATGTCGCTGGACCAACTATAGCATTTACATTACTCTGAATAGCCAAGTTTGTTGAGGATGTTGAAGCTTCAGCGTTTTCAGATTTATTATCTTTTGTGACAAGCTCAAGTTTCTTGCCATCGACGCCACCTGCTTTATTAATTTCATCAACAGCCAACTTAATACCATTCTGCTCTGCCTTACCATAGGCCGCAACAGCACCTGTCAACTCCATGTTAACACCAATTTTGATTGTATCCCCAATCTTAGTACCTTTGGCATTAGCAGTCACATCTGGTGACTTGCCACAGGCAACCAAGAAAATGGAAGCAAAAAAGGCTAACACAATAAGTGTGATCTTTTTAGACATAAGATTTCTCCTTAATATTTTCTTAAAAAAGTCCACTTTATAGATTACAGAATTATCAGACAATTGTCAACTACACATAACCAAGCTTCAACCACAGTAATCGTTTCCATTGCTTTTAAAATAACACTTTAAGAATAAAAAACTTTTCTCCTAGCTAAAGAGAAAAGTTTTTAAAATGTTCAGGGACAGAGGTGTCGTAGCGTTCCAGACTACCTACAAAATCCATATCAATATCAGAATAATAAGAAGGAAGAACTTTTTTGACCGCCTTCATTCCTTCAAGCTCTGTCAAGATGTCCTTAACCCTGTCTTGATCTACATAAAGGTGCACATAACGCATCTTATAAGAATGGTAGATAACATCGCCAAACTTGGCAATTTTACGTAAGTCTCTATTATAGTATAAATAAACAATAATTCCTTGACGCTTAATCATGACTCATCTTCTCCTTTATGTTAGTATCACCCTTTTTATGATGAGGTTTATGAGGTGCAAGAGGTAGCCCAGTATCAATGAAAATCTGATTTGAGATAGCTTGAGCAACCTCCTCGCCAAGTGAAGCTAGTATTATCTGCAAATCGAACTCCGCCTGACGATAGCCTATAATCACCTCGTTTAGATCAATTTGGCGCTTCATTCGCAAAACCTGACGTTTCAAGTCTCTCACATCTGGTCTAAAAGACTCATACTCCTTAGCCTTATCATAGCTTTCCTTTAATTCCTGAAATTCCAAAAGTAGCTCTTGAAGTTCTCTGGTATTTTCTAATTTCTGCCGTTTTAAACGGTAATTTTCTACTTCTGGCAGTCTTAGAAAATGTAAAACAAGACTGTCTATTGCTTGATCAATAGCAAGTAGCTCCTCATTGATTATTAACATGTTTCCTATTATAACACAAAAAGTCAGATGAAACGGTTCTTATATAAACCGATTAGCATCTGACTTTTATCTTAGATAAGCTAGGCTTATTTTAATTGGTTGTTGGTCATGATTTCATCAATGAAGCCATATTCAAGTGTTTCTTGGGCACTCATCCAATTATCACGTTCAGCATCAACATGAACTTTTTCAATTGACTGACCAGAATTATCAGCCAAGATTTGCTCCAAGTTATTACGAGTCTTGAGCAAGTGTTCAGCTGCGATGGCCATATCTGTTTGTTGCGTACCGCCACCAGTACCACCCATTGGTTGGTGAATCATGTATTCTGCATTTGGCAACATGAAACGTTTACCTTTAGTACCGCTTGAAGCGATAATTGTACCCATTGATGCTGCCATACCCATAACGATGGTTTGAACATCAGACTTGATGAAGTTCATTGTATCGACAATGGCAAGACCTGCTGAAACTGACCCACCAGGTGTATTAACATAAAGATAGATATCTTTTGTATTGTCTTGGGCATCTAAGAACAAGAGTTGAGCGATAATTGAGTTTGCCATATTATCTTCTACAGGACCTGTTAACATGATAATACGATCCTTGAGCAAACGTGAGTAAATGTCATAAGAACGTTCACCACGTGATGTTTGTTCAATAACTACAGGAATCATATGAATTCTCCTTTTAATATTGTCTTGATGTTATTATATGATTTTAGTCAAATTAGGTCAAATAAAAAACATTTTTATTAGCACTCATTTAAAAAGAGTGCTAAATAAGTAAAAAAACAGGTTATTATTAAGATTTTCCTAAGTCATTACCCTATTAAAAAAAGGGAAATTTTCCCTTTTCAACTTATTTTGTACCAAACAGACGGTCACCTGCATCTCCAAGACCTGGAACAATATAACCATTCTCATTAAGTTTCTCATCCAAAGATGCTGTGTATATATCAATATCTGGGTGAGCATCTTGCAATTTTTTTACACCTTCTGGTGCGGCAACTAAACATACAAACTTGATATTAGCTGCTCCACGTTTTTTTAGTGAATCCACCGCCAAAATTGCTGAACCACCAGTTGCAAGCATTGGGTCCACTACAAAAATCTGACGTTGATCAATATCTTCCGGCAATTTAACCAAGTACTCAACTGGCTCAAGTGTTTCTTCATCACGGTACATACCAATATGACCAACTTTTGCTGCAGGTACGAGGCTAAGCAAACCATCGACCATACCAATACCCGCACGAAGGATTGGAACAATTGCCAATTTTTTACCAGAAAGTTGTTTTTGAACTGTTTTTGTAATTGGTGTTTGAATTTCAACCTCTTCAAGAGGGAGATCACGCGATACTTCATAACCCATAAGCATAGCGATTTCATCAACCAACTCACGGAAGTCCTTAGTAGAGGTATCCTCACGACGTAAGATTGAGAGTTTATGTTGAATCAATGGATGTGAAATAACTTGAAATTTACCCATAATAGTTTCTTCCTTTGCTTTATATTCACTCCATTATATCAAAAACACAAAAAAAACGCTTGCTTTAATTACAAACGTTTTTGGAAAGGATCCGATTTTATTTTTAGATAGATGAATCTTACCTGTTACTAAACCATAGCCAAGAACTGCTAAGCTACCAATAGCCGCAGTCAAAACCACCCGTTCTCACGGGTGGTTTTGACTAATTTCCAAAGACAGAAACCAAACGTTTCACACCTTCAGCAACAACTTTAGTTGGCGTAGCTACGTTAAATCGAAAATGTTTTTCTCCTTCGGAACCAAAAGTAATACCGTCATTTAGCACTACCTTAGCTTCTTCTTTAAGCAAACGTCCAAGTTCATTATGATCTTGATTATAAGCTGAAAAATCAAGCCAGACCAAATAAGTTCCCTCAGGTTTCATAACTTCGATATTAGTCTTTTCACTAAGCTCCTTAGTTAAAAGGTCAATATTAGTTTCAAAAACTGTCTTCAATTCCTCTAGCCAAGGTTGACCGTAGGTAAAGGCAGCTTGGGTTGTAATCAAACCAATGGTTGGAATTTCATGTTGATTATTAGCCAATTGTTTTTGTTTAAAGGACTTACGCAAGTCTTCATTTTCAATGATGGTAAAACTATTCTTGGTACCAGCAATATTAAAGGTTTTTGTCGCTGAACTAAGGACCAAAGTGAAATCCTTATAGGCGTCTGAAATTGTATTTAGAGAGATATGCTTATTGCCATACAAGGCCAAGTCTTGATGGATTTCATCAGATACCAAGAGAACACCATGTTTCTGGCAAAGGTCTGCTACCTTGGTCAATTCTTCCTTAGTCCAGACACGACCACCTGGATTATGTGGACTACAGAAGACATAGAGTTTTACATCATCGCCTACAATATCACGTTCCAATTGCTCAAAATCAATTTCAAAATGCCCGTTAACCTTAACAAGACTATTCTCAATCAACTTGCGATTATTCAAGCGGACAGAACGAGCAAAAGGCGGATAAACTGGTGTATTAATGAGAACAGCATCGCCTTCTTTCGTAAAGGCTTGAATAGCTGTTGAAATAGCTGGGACAACCCCTTCAATAAGCACAATACTCTCTTTATCAACGACGTAACCATGTTGATTTTTTTCCCAATCTATGATGGATTGGTAAAGCTCATCACTTGGATAAGGGTAACCAAAGATATGCGTTTCAGCATAGTTGATGACCGCATCTCTAATTTCAGGAACAGGTAAGAAGTCCATGTCAGCAACCCAAAGCTCAAGTAGTTCTGGATCACTTTCGGCTTCGTGCCATTTCATAGTGTTTTGATTTAAGCGATCTGGTTGTGTTGTAAAATCATAACGTGTCATAGATAACTCCTTAAAGACTAAGGGCATTTTCCAAGTCAGCAATCAAATCTTGTGCTGCTTCAATACCAATTGAAAGACGAAGCAAGTCGTCTGTCAAACCATAGGAAGCACGCACTTCACTTGGAATATCTGCGTGAGTTTGTGTCGTTGGGTAGGTAATCAAGCTTTCGACACCACCTAGGCTCTCCGCAAAGGTAAAGACCTTTAGAGAATTGATAATGGTTGGAATCTTGTCTTGATCAGCCACTTTGAAGGAAATCATCCCACCCTTGCCTGGATAGAGAACTTCCTTAACAGCCGGTGACTTTTCTAAGAAAGCTACAACTTCTTGGGCATTAGCTGTCGACGCTTCCATACGAAGTTTTAAGGTCTTAAGACCACGCATGAGCATATAGCTATCAAATGGTGATAAGGTAGGACCCGTAGTATTGAGGTTATAATAAAGTTTATCGTAAAATTCTTGGTTGCTAGTCACAACAACACCAGCCAAAACATCATTATGACCTGATAGGTATTTAGTAGCTGAATGAACAACGATATCAGCACCTTGAGTAATCGGTGTTTGATAGATTGGGCTATAGAAAGTATTATCAACAATAACCACTGCACCCTTATCATGAGCAATTTTTGCCACTTTTTCAATGTCAAACTCAATCATAAGTGGGTTTGTCGGTGTTTCGATGTAGACAATATCAGTATCATCAGTGATGGCCGCAATCATCTCGTCTTCTGTATTAGTGTATTCAAAAAAGAAACGACCTTCTTTTTCCTTGTCATTAAACCAACGGAAAGAACCTCCGTAAAGGTCACGCGCAGCTACAACCTTACTGCCTACCGGGAAAATTTCAAAGGCCAAAACAATGGCGCTCATCCCTGAACTTGTCGCAATAGCATAATCTGCTTTTTCAATAGCTGCAAGTGTTTTTTCCACTGTTGCGCGTGTTGGGTTTTTAGTTCGTGTATAGTCAAAACCAGTAGAATGGCCAAATTCTGGATGTTGGTAAGTTGTTGAAAAATGAATTGGTGAAGCCAAGGCTCCTGTTGCTTCATCCGAATTGATTCCTGCGTGTGCCAAAATGGTTTCTAATTGATATTCTTGTGTCATAATATGCCCTTTCTACATGGTAAAGTGGATATACTCCATATCTATGACCTCTATTTTATCACTATTTTCTGAAAATAATGGTAAGTTCATCATACGGATTCTTGATAGTTAGTTATAGTTTATTTCTATAACCTAAAAATACAGATAGCTACTGGCTATAATTTAAAATAAGCCCAATTTTTGAGAATGTCGAAAATAAGTTTTCAAACGTCAAAAAGTGCCTAAAACATTATAGTTTCAAGCACTAGGAAATGATTTAAAAGTCTTGCTTCAATCTGAGGTTAGCCACTGACTTACTTTTTATCAAATAAGCGATATCTAATTTCTTCCAAAGCCATAATAACAAACGGACAAGCGAGTAAATAGAGCCAATCATCAAGTCCAATAGGCGCAGTGTTAAATAGCGTGTGGAAGAAAGGCACATAAGACAGGATAATAAAGAGAATGATTTCTAAGACAATCCCCAGACTAATAATCTTATTTGCAAATGGTTTGATTTGGAAAATAGATCCTCTACCTTTGCGACTATTCATAGCCATACCAATTTGGGTAAAGATAATAGCACCTAAGGTCATTGTGGTTGCCTCTCGGTAGAGAGGACCTGAGCTAGCCAAATGGTTTAAGTTACCTTGATTAACCCAATAATTAAGGAAGAAAGCCCCCATAGCTAAGGCTGCTTCAATCAGTCCATACCAGACAAAAGCCTTAATCAACAATTGTCGATTGAGCAGTCTATCTGATAGGCGTCTTGGTGGCTTATCCATCACTCCTTCTTCAGGTGGTTCAACCCCCAATCCCAAAGCAGGTACCATATCTGTTCCTAAGTCAATAGCTAGGATTTGCATAACGGTTAAAGGAAGAGGAATGCGTCCCAGAGAAAACAAGAAGAAGGCAGAGGGTACAGCTTCTGGAGTATTGGAATTAAAAATATAGGTTAAGAATTTTTGAATATTTCGATAAACGGCACGTCCTTCTTCAACAGCATGGACAATAGAAGCAAAGTGATCATCCGTTAAAATCATATCAGCAGATTCCTTAGCTACATCAGTCCCAGATATTCCCATAGCTACTCCGATATCAGCCTTTTTCAGAGCAGGGGCATCATTTACTCCATCACCAGTAACAGCGACGACTTCGCCAAGTTCCTGAAGTGCATTTACCACACGGTATTTTTGTTCAGGAGCCACACGAGCAAAAACAACCTCCCCTTTAAGCACTTCTTTGAGCTGGTCATCATCCATACCAGCTAGTTCAAGTCCTGAAACAACACGTGCGTCATCCCCTTGTACAATTCCGATTTTCTTGGCAATACTGAGAGCTGTCAAACCATAGTCACCTGTCACCATGATTATACGAATACTAGCTCTGTGACATTTTTCAATGGCTTCACGAACACCCTGACGTGGCGGATCACTCATGGCCACCAAGCCTAGAAAGACCATATTATCCTCCAAGGTCTGCATATTCCACTTGTCTTCTCCAATATGCTCACTTTCTAAGGGTCTATAAGCGACAGCTAAAACACGCAAGCCGTCACGAGCAAATTGGTCGTTAGCAGCAAGAATAGCTTGACGTTCTGTAGTGGTCATAGATTTGATTGCCCCTTGACCATCAGAATAGTCTGAGCAAAGTTCCATCACTTCTTTAGGTGCACCCTTAGTGATAGAAATATGGTGACTGCCATCCAGACTTTTTTCGAGACTATGTACCGTTGTCATTCGTTTACGATCAGAATCAAAGGGAATTTCTTTGATACGAGGAGCCCAAATGTGATTTTCGTTTAAATTAATCCCTGCTTTTTCAGCTAAAACATTAAGACAAGCTTCAGTCGGGTCTCCCAAAACCGTATAATTGGGACTGTCAGCACTTGGAGAAACCACTTGAGCATTACTAGCCAAATGAGAAAAGCGAACCAGACGATTCAGAAGGTTATTATCTTTAAGAAGAACGGATTGTCCTTCCTTCTCAATATGCCCTTCTGGTGCGTAACCAAGCCCAGTTACCTCATAATTCCCTGACAAAGTCCATAAATGATTTACTGTCATGGCATTTTGAGTTAAGGTTCCCGTTTTATCTGAACAAATAACAGAGGTGGCTCCAAGAGTCTCAACCGAAGATAATTTCTTCACTAAAGCATGATCCTTAGCCATACGCTGAACAGCCATGGCTAGAGATAGGGTAACTGTGGGAAGAAGCCCCTCAGGAATAAAGGCAACAATCATACCCAGGGCAAAGATAAAAGCTTGGGACAAAGGTTGGTGGACAAATAGAGTCGCTGCCACCATAAAGAAGAGACCCACAGACACCGCAATAACTGAAATCTGTTTAGTTAAATGGTCTAATTCTTTCTGAAGGGGACTCTTTCCCTGAGCAAAATTCTGTGTCAAATCCGCAATCTGTCCAAACTCAGTTTTCATCCCGATAGCAGATACTATAAAATGCCCAGAACCAGAAGAAACTGTAGTTCCAGCAAACACCATATTGTCATATTCTAACTCGGCTTTTTCAGGATCTAAATCCGCTTGATTTGACTTATAAATAGGATTAGACTCACCAGTAAGAGCAGACTGATTAACCCGCAAATCTGTCACGTCAATCAAGCGTCCATCTGCAGAAATACTGTCTCCTTCTTCAATGAAAACCAAGTCCCCTGGCACCAAGTCCTGAGCAAGAATCTTATCTTCTTTCCCATCCCGAAGAACCCGTGTGTAAGATGGAAGAAGCTTATTAAGGGCTGCCGTAGCCTGACTTGCTCTATATTCTTGAATAAAACTAAAGAGACCATTAATAATGTTGACCAACCAGATAGCAATCCCCAACTCCAGGCTATGGGAAAGCATAGCGATAAAGCCACCAACCCACAATAAAAGGGCCATGAGACTGGTAAAATGCCTGAAAAAGGTCAACCAAATAGGTTCTTTCTTACTTTCTTTCAACTGGTTAGGACCATAAGTTGCTTGTCTCTTTTTTACTTCTTGTGAGTTTAACCCTTGGGGACTGGTTTGCAACACCTGATAAACCTGATCAGGGGAACAGGTCCCTAATTTAGTACCTTTCTGTCTAGAATTACTCATAATCCTTTCCTCGATTCTAAATCATTAAAGCGATTTCATATTTTCACACCTATTATACTCCTTTTTTCAAAAAAGGTTGAAAAGAAAAACCAAGCCACATGACTTGGTTTCAAATACTATTTAATATGTAATTTAGCACGTAGGCTAGCTGCTCGTGCGCCAAGCAATTGGTCAGCCATACGTGTCACAAGAGCAAGCACTCCATAGACTAAAACGCCAAGACCTCCTCCAATCACTAAGTGAATCACACTACCCATACGACTTGTTGGAGATAGGACAAATTGGAATAACCAATAGAAAACAGCAACTGGAATAGCCATGAGCATTGTAAGAATACAAATGAGTAAAGCTTTTCTAAAGACTGTCTTACGGCTAAAGTGAGTAACTGTGTGAAGGCGCTTATACATGAGAGCAATGGGAACACCTAAGCCGATAGCTGTTGAAATAACCGGACCGAGGGCTCCTAAGAAAATAATCAATGGTAGCTGTAGAATGGCCTTAACAAGCACCCCAATCGAAAAATAATTGATAGCTTTACGGGTCTCAAAGATAGCTTGAAGCATTGGCGCTAAAACGCTATACAAAGCCAAGAAAATAACTTGAATCAAACTAGCTACAAAGAGCAAATGAGCCTGACTGTCTGGTGCTCCATAAAAGACCGTATATAATGGTTTGGCCAAAATCACTGAACCCGCAATGGCAGGTACAATAAAGAGCAAGAGTAACTGGAGATTATTAATAATGAGTTTGGCTGCTCCCCAAAGGTCCTTTTTAACCATATTTTCTGTCAGTAGTGGGATTCCTACCCCAGCAATAGAAATAGCAACAGCAATCAAAATCATAGTAATCTTACTTGGGTTTGAAGACAAATAAGCATAGAGAACCTGAAGCTGACTATTACTATAGCTTGTAAAATTCTCCATAGTACGGATAAAGGTCCATTGATCAATCAACTGGAAAAGTTGAACCGCTGATCCAGTAATAATGAAGGGAATGGCTTCCTTAAATGTCTCAATAACAATTGCAGTTGGATTGATATCAGGATGAACGGCCTGCTTACCAAAAAGGCTCTTGAGCTTGCCTTCTTTCCAAAGATAGAAGAAAAGTACCCCATAACTAGCCAACATACCGATGAAAGCGGCAAAAGTCGATTGGACAACTGCAGTCACGTAGTCCCCTGTACCAATTTTCATGATGAAGAAAGTCGCCAAGAGCATCCAAATAACACGGATAATCTGCTCTGCGATCTGACTTAGGGCATAGGGCTTCATGTTGTTAAAGCCCTGGAAAAAGCCTCGTAAAACAGACATAGATGGGAAAATAACAACCGCCCAAGAAAGGCTGCGCATCACTCGAACCAAGTCTTCATCTCCCCCTGAAAGATAAGACATCCACGGAGAAGCAAAATACATGAAAATACCAAAAATCAGTCCAAGCCCAATCATATAATACAAGATACGTTTGAGCAAGAAGAAACTCGTTTCCATCTTTCCAAGCGTGTTATATTTTGACACCTGCTTGGCAATAGCGACTGGAATCCCTGCTGTCGAAATCAAAAGGAAAAGGGCATAAATATTATACCCCTGACCAAAGAGAGCATTGGCTTGGTCGCCCTGTTTGCCCATCCAAGCATACCAAGGAATAATATAGAGTGCCCCTAAGAGACGACTGATAATATTGGATGCTGTCATCCATGCCGTCCCTCTTAGCATCTGTTGCTGCTGTGTGTCAGTTTTAGTTTCAGTCATAACTTTCTTTCTAGATAATAAAATACAATCTAGTTAATTATAAACTTTTGGCTCTGACTTGTAAAACAAGAACATTAAGGCTAAAATAGGAACTATGATTACTATTGAACAAGTTCTAGAGGTTCTTAAAAAGGACCATAATTTTAGAGATATTATCGACCAAGACAACTACTACTATTCATGGACTGGTGTGACCTTTGATCATCTTTCTTACGACAGTCGTGATGTCACACCATCTACCCTATTTTTTGCTAAAGGAGCTGCCTTCAAACCTGAGTTTTTGAAGAGTGCTGTCCAAGCTGGATTAGGCTTCTACGTGACTGAAAAAGATTACCAAGTAGGAATCCCCGCTATTATCGTTTCAGATATCAAGCAAGCCATGAGTCTCATTGCACAGGCCTTCTACCAACACCCTCAAGACAAACTAAAATTACTAGCCTTTACTGGGACAAAAGGGAAGACAACAGCGGCTTACTTTGCTTTTAACATACTTAAGCAAAGTCATAAGCCTGCCATGCTCTCAACCATGAACACGACACTGGATGGAAAAAACTTCTTCAAGTCTAACTTAACTACACCTGAGAGTTTGGACCTTTTCCGTATGATGGCTGAAGCTGTTGATAATGGCATGACCCATCTGATTATGGAGGTCTCAAGCCAAGCTTATCTAACCAAGCGTGTCTATGGTTTGATCTTTGATGTCGGTGTCTTTCTTAACATCAGCCCAGACCACATTGGTCCTATTGAACACCCAACCTTTGAAGACTACTTCTACCACAAGCGTCTCCTCTTGGAAAATAGTCGAGCAGTTATTGTCAATAGTGGTATGAATCACTTCGGTTTTGTTGCTGAAGAAGTCGCTGATAAAGACCACGACTTCTATGGTAAGGACTCTGAAAATACCGTTAAACATAGCTCAGGATTTAGCTTTAAAGCCAAAGGTAAACTAGCTGGTGATTACGATATCCAACTCATTGGTGACTTTAATCAGGATAATGCCATGGCTGCTGGTTTATCCTGCCTACGTCTTGGAGCCAGTCTTGAAGACATTAAACAAGGGATTGCTCAAACCTCCGTTCCAGGCCGTATGGAAATTCTCACTCAGGCCAATGGTGCTAAGGTATTCGTCGACTATGCTCACAATGGTGACAGCCTAGACAAGCTCTTGCAAGTCGTAACTGATCACCAAAAAGGTAAGATTAGTTTGATTCTAGGAGCTCCTGGAAATAAAGGTGAAAGTCGTCGTAAAGACTTTGGTCACGTCCTCAACACTTACCCCGAAGTAGATGTCACCTTATCTGCTGATGATCCTAACAAGGAGGATCCCCTTGCGATCTGTCAAGAAATTGCTAGCCATATCAGTCGCAAGGTTCGTATCATTGTTGATCGAGAGGAAGCTATTAAAACAGCTATGGTCGAGACTACAGACTCAGAGGATGCTGTCGTTATTGCCGGTAAAGGTGCTGATGCCTTTCAAATTGTGAATGGTAAACGCACTGATTATGCTGGTGATATTGAAGTCGCTAAAAAATATTTGTAAATAATAACTTAAAAAGCCAATTGAGATGAAGATCATCATCTCAATTGGCTTTTTTACTATCTAAACACTAGTGTCTACCTAGTGTCTTCTTAAAAATATCGTAGAAGGGATTGAGGGTCTTATCAAATGAGCCAACAAGCGTCTCTAATTGTCCGCCAAACTGACGCTTAAAATTAAAGTTTCCTTTGCCAGAACTAGCTGCCTCAGTTTCAATAGTACCGTAAAAGTTAAAACGCTTTTTAGCCTTACTTTTAGCATATTTTATCATCTCCCAATGAAGCAAAACCGCTCCACCGAAATTAAGGTAAGCTTCATCATTACCCCCGTAAAAGCTGACAATTTCCGGACCATAATCCATGAAAAGATAAGCTGAAAGCGGTAATTTGTCAGTCTTGATTTGGTAAGACTTGAATTGTTCTAACCGCTTATAGTAGCTTCTCAATTGATCCTCCGCATCTGCTATTTGACCTTTGGTACGTTTTTTCTGAGGTCCTTCTTTTAAAGCCTGAATCTTGGCTTCAAAAGACTGAATGTTCTTGTCAAGATAAGCTAGATAGGCTGGACAATCTAAATAAGCCAACATAAACTTGGCAGATTCGCCAAAATATTTTTTTAGATTTTGAAAATAAACTAGCGGATGAACAGAAAATCCCTTTCTCTCTGCTGTTCGACTTAAAATATCGTAGAACTGGTCAAGTTGATGCTCATCAAGTTCTTCAGTCTTAACATTCATATCAGTGAATTTTTTGAGGTCTCGCTTCAATGATGGAGAAAAGGCAGCATGGATTTCATCAGAACTAGCAAAACTTTCTATTGATTTCACGAACATCTGGTTAACCACAAGAGATTGTTCCGAATCCAGAGAGTGCTCAAAACCTAATGTTTCAAAAACCTCTAGAACATCACTAGCTATATCCACTTCAATATTTTCAAGTTTTTCATTTCTAATAAGATTTGCCAGGTAAGGGTGTATAGAAAGTGTGGCAATATTTTTCTTTCTTAAATAGAGTATTAAAGCCTCGAGTAGCTCTGTCAAACTAGCCAGAGAGTGGTAATCTAACAGGGGACCATGTAACAAGAGGGCCTTTTTAAATATACGAAAGCTCTTCTTATAAACAACTATTGCTTGACCTACCCTTAAGCCATCTCTTTCGAAAACCAGAGCTTCTACTTTTTCTATATAGTCTTGACTTTCCTGAAGTTTGGCCATTTCAGCAGACTGCAGAAAATTGGCACACTTTGCAGTTACCTGTGTGTTTTGATAATCCTCAAAACTAACACTTTTAACCCTAATAGACATTACTATCATCCCTTCCGTTTCAACCTATATCCCACATTTTCCTAAAATCATTAACTGCTTTTAATGATTGGGAAAATTTTCCAAACCAAGAGGGGCATCTGGTGATTATGAATGTTACTCACAGATGGAGAGAAAAATTAATTTGATTATTAAAATTACAAGCATCATTATATACTAAATTATCACTTTTGTTAATCCTTTTGCGATATTTTCTGAAACTTACACGACTTTTCATTTGATTATAAAAAGTCCTTCCACTTGAATGTGGAAGAACCTTTATTCACTGATGCTTACCTATAACGTCGCAATTGAGGTGGGGTATAAGACTGAACAAAGGCCTCAATTTCAGAAAAATTATCTGTAAAAAGAAATTTTGCAGCCGTTTCAGCCTCTAAAAAATCATGAGCAACCATGGTACCTAACATGGCCTTCATGGCATCGTAATAGCCGTTGAGATTAAAGAAAACACAGGGTTTGTCCAACTTACCCACACGAGCAGCTGCAATAGCTTCTGAGATTTCTTCAAGGGTTCCAAGACCTCCTGGAAGGGCTATAAAGAGCTCGCCTTGCTCTAACATGGCAGTCTTGCGCTCTGCCATCGTTTCTACTATAGTCATTGAGGTCAATCCCTCATAAGCAATTTCTCTATCCTTAAGAAATTGCGGCATGATACCATGAGCCTGACCTCCATTTTCTAAAACTGTATCACCAAGAACTCCCATAAGTCCCATCTTACTGCCACCATAGACTAGGATATGCCCATTTTTAGCAATCCATCTCCCCAAGGCAATCGTTGCTTCTTTAAAACTAGGATTGTCACCCATATTAGCTCCCAAATAGACTGTTACTTTCATCGAAGTCCTCCTCTTACTCTATTATAACGCAAAATTCCTGCCATAACTGACAGGAATTTTTGCTTAGTCTTTACGCTCCAAATTACGAAGCATTTCATCAATTTTATTACCGTATTCGATAGACTCATCTTTAATAAAGGTCAAATCCGGAATCTTATACATAGTCAGACTTTTACCAAGTTCTCGCTTGATTGTCCCAGTAGCCTTTTCAAGACCAGTTTGTGCTTTTTGGTTGTCTGACGCTAAAGTAGAGTGAATGGTATAGAAAACCTTAGCCGCCGACAAATCACCAAGCATTTGAACATCTGTGATGGTTACATCTTGAACACGTGGATCACGAACCTTCTTTTGAAGAATTTCGTTGACTTCACGTTTGATTTCCATTCCAACGCGATCTACACGAAATGAATTTCCCATAGTCTTATCCTTTCTTTTTTATAATGGAACAAAAGCCAGGCCAGATGACCCAGCTTTGTCCCCTAAATAAGCTTCCTTAGAAATCTGATGTGATTAACGTTTGATCTCTTCCATGATGTAAGCTTCGATAACGTCATCAACTTTAATATCGTTATAGTTTTCAATCATCAAACCACCCTCTTGAGCATTTCCGACTTCTTTAACGTCATCTTTATAGTGTTTCAAGCTTGCCAATTTACCATCAAAAATAACCACACCATCACGAATGACACGGGCACTTGAATCACGAGTGATTTTACCATTAGTAACCATGAATCCACCGATTGTTCCGACTTTAGAAACTTTGAAGGTTTCACGGATAACTGCTTCACCAATGATTTTTTCTTCAAATTCAGGATCAAGCATTCCTTTCATGGCATCTTCGATTTCTTCGATAACCTTATAGATGATGCTATGAAGGCGAATTTCAACTTCATCAGTTTCTGCTTGTTGACGCGCCTGTGGTGTAGGACGAACGTTAAATCCGATAACAACAGCATCTGAAGCTTCGGCAAGCGTAATATCAGATTCGTTAATAGCACCTACTGCTGAGTGAACAACATTTACACGAACACCCTCAACATCAATCTTAAGAAGTGATGCTGCCAAGGCTTCAACAGAACCTTGTACGTCAGCCTTGATGATAACATTAACGGTCTTCATTTCACCAGCTTTAAGGGTATCAAAGAGGTTATCAAGACTAACACGGTGTGTTTGTTGACGTTGTTTCATAAGAGCACGTTTTGCACGCTCTTCACCAGCAGCACGAGCTGCCTTTTCATCTTCATAAACCGCAAAATGGTCACCAGCCATTGGTGCTTCATTCAAACCAGTAATTGAAACTGGTGTTGATGGTGCTGCAGTCTTAATGCGACGACCAAGGTCATTGGTCATAGCACGAACACGTCCGAAGGTGTTACCAACAACGATTGGATCTTGAACATTCAAAGTACCTTGTTGTACAAGAAGGGTAGCAACCGCACCTTTACCTTTATCCAAGCGAGCTTCGATAACAGTACCGATGGCACGAACTGTTGGATCAGCCTTAAGTTCTTCAACTTCTGCTACAAGAAGAACAGTTTCAAGTAATTCTTCAATGTTTTGACCAAATTTCGCTGAAATCTCAACGAATTCGCTATCACCACCCCAAGCTGTTGAGATAACGCCATGCTCTGCTAATTCACCGATAACACGTTCTGGGTTTGCACCTGGTTTATCAATCTTGTTAATCGCAACAATGATTGGAACACCCGCAGCTTTAGAGTGGTTAATGGCTTCAATCGTTTGTGGCATAACACCATCATCCGCAGCTACAATCAAGATAGTAATATCTGTAACAGAGGCACCGCGAGCACGCATAGATGTAAAGGCCGCGTGTCCAGGGGTATCAAGGAAGGTAATCTTCTTACCACCCTCTTCAATTTGGTAGGCACCAATGTGCTGTGTGATACCACCTGCTTCACCTGTAGCAACACGAGAATTACGAAGAGTATCAAGAAGGGTTGTTTTACCGTGGTCAACGTGCCCCATGATAGTAACAACTGGTGCACGCTCTACCATAGCATCCTTATTGAGGTAATCTTCATCAACAAAGAAACGTTCGATATCAGCATTATCGACCTCTTCTTTTTTGGTTGCCTCAATACCATAGTCAACCATCAACAACTCAATAGTATCCCCATCAAGAGATTGGTTCTGAGTTGCCATAACGCCCATCATGAAGAGTTTCTTAACGATTTCAGCTGGCTCACGTTTAATACGTTTTGCGATTTCTGCAACCGTCATGCCTTCCGTGTATTCGAATTCTTTTGGTAATTCATGGAATTTACGCTCTGTTACTGGTTTCGGAGCTGAATTACCTCGGTTATTTTTACCTTTTTTATTTTTGTTTTTATTCCAGTTACTATTTCGTTGATTTCTCACTTGGTTTTGATTATTCCACTTATTATTTCTTGTTTGCTTAGGTCCATCTTCATTCTCGCGACGATTATCACGTGATTTATCTGGACGTGCTTTTTTACGACGTGTATCTTGTACTTGTGCAGCTGGAGCTGGTTGAGCAGCCGGTGCTGGTTTGGGAGCTGGCTTAGCTTCAGCAACTGCTTTTTGAGCAGCGACTTCCGCCTGTTGTTTTTCTTTTCTTGCCTTTTCCTGTTCTTTCGCACGGCGTTGCTCTGCAGCTTTTTCTTCACGGAAGCGTGTTTCACTTTGACGTGAATATTCTGCATTTTGCTCTGCTTTCAAGGCTGCTGCACGCGCTTTAAAGTCAATACGTGGACCTGCCTGATTGTTTCGGGCAGCATCGTTACGTTTATTTCGATCTTGATCATTGCGCTGTTTACCTTGGAAATTACGGTCACGATTACTATTGTTATCGCGGTTTCCATTATTACGGTTCCCTTGACCATTTCCATTTTGGTTGCGACGATCATTATTCTGACGTTTACCTTGATCGTTTCCTTGTTGATTTCGGTTACGATTACGGTTGTCACGGCCTCCGCCATTTTGACGACGCTCTGCTTCTGCCTTGGCACGTGCTTCACGTTCTGCCTTAAAATTACGGCTTTGTGGTTTTTTCGGAGTCGCAGGGGCTTCTTTAACTTCAGCCTTTGATGCCTCTTTAGCTGGAGCTGATTTGGCAACAGGTGCCTTATCAACCTTAGGCGCTACCTTTTCCTCTTTAGGAGTTGGTGTCGCTTTAGGAGCTGGCTTACTTTCAGCCTTAGCTGTTCCCCCTTTTAAACTTGAAGCGATACGATTAGCATCAGCTTCTTCAACTGATGAGGAATGGCTCTTCACAGAAAGACCAAGTTCTTGAGCTTTCGCAACAACAACCTTACTTTCTACACCAACCTCTTTTGCGATTTCATATAATCGTTTCTTTGACACGTGATGTCCTCCTATTCTTTAGTCCATAAGAGTCCTCATTTTCTTTGAAAATCCAGCATCAACTACAGCAACCGTTTTTCTTGGTTTACCAATAGCCATGCTTAATTCCAGTGCGTTAAACACTGTGGAGACTTCTATATTATAGTAGTTACATTTATCAGTCGTCTTTTTAGTCACGTTACTACCAGCATCATTGGCAAGAAAAACTAGTCTCGCCTGCCCTGATTGAACTGCCTTGATGACAAGTTCTTCGCCAGAAATAAGCTTTCCAGCTCTTTGTGCTAGTCCCAACATATTTGACAATTTTTCTGTGTTATTCAAGACCTAACTCTCTTCTTTTGACCTTGTGATCCACATAAGCGATGAGTTCATCATAAAAACTTTCAGGAACATCCATGGAGAAACTATGGTTAAAAGCACGTTTCTTTTTAGCTTGGAGAGCTTCTTCATTATCTAGTTTAATGTAAGCACCTCGGCCATTTTTCTTTCCTGTTGGATCAATGAAAATTTCACCATCTTTAGTTTTTACAATGCGGAGCAAATCACGTTTATCAATGATTTCTCCTGAGACAACTGATTTGCGTAAAGGTATTTTTCGTGTTTTAGCCATCAAACACCTCTATGTTCTTCTTATTCTGCTTCTGTTGTTTCAGTTACTTCTTCTGTTGTGACTTCAACAGGTGTAGCCTCTTCTGCAACAATCTCATCAACAACTTCCTCAGTAGCAGCCTCGGATTTTTCAGCTTCGAGTGCTTCGTATTCAGAAGCTGACTTGATGTCAATACGGTAACCAGTCAAATGCGCTGCCAAACGAACGTTTTGCCCACGACGACCAATTGCAAGAGATAATTTGTTATCTGGCACAACTACTGTCGCACGTTTGCTATCATCTTCGTCGAAGAGAACATAGTCCACTTCAGCCGGTGCAATAGCATTGTAGATGAATTCAGCTGGATCTTCAACCCATTGAATAACATCAATATTTTCCTCAACAGGAACTTCAATTCCTGTCTTAGCATCCAAACGTGTTGGGTGGAAACGGCTGACAACTTTCTTAATATTGCTTCCACCACGACCAACGATAGTACCAATAGCATCAACGTTAGGGTTATGACTGCGAACAGCAACTTTCGTACGATCACCAGCTTCACGAGATACGCTCATGATTTCTACAGTTCCATCAAAGACTTCAGGAATTTCTTGTTCCATGATACGTTTGATGAATTCTGGATGGCTACGACTTACAAAGACGTTAACACCTTTAGGGTTGTTTTCAACTTTATAAACATAAACATCGATGACGTCGTGTGACTTAAAGCTTTCACCAGGAATTTGGTCTTGGCGTGACAATTGAGCTTCGAGCGCTCCAAGATTAACATAAATGAAACGTTGGTCAAAGCGTTCAACTGTTCCTTGCATGATTTCACCTTCATGTTGCTTATAGTCATTATAAGTAATCTCACGCATTTGCTTACGCATTTTTTCCATAATCGTTTGTTTAGCAGATTGCGCTGCAACACGACCAAATTCATCGACTGACTCTTCAAAGCGAATCTTGTCGCCAAGCTCGTAAGCTGAGCTAATAGCAAGCGCATCTTTCAAGCTAATTTCCAAACGACTATCGAAGACTTCGTCTACAACTTCACGAACGGTAAAAACTTGAAAATCACCTGTTTTTTCATTGAATTCAACGACTGCTGATTCAGACTGACCATAACGACGCTTGTAAGCTGATTTAAGTGATTCAACCACAGCATCGATGATATCTTCCTTGTTAATGTGTTTTTCTTCTTCCAAGACACGGAAGGCTTCTAGCATTTCTTTGCTCATATTATTTGTCGTTTTAGCCTTTAAGAGCCAAAACTGGCATCCTTTCTTTATTTACACTAAGAGTTTTAGAGTTTGACTGCCAAACGAGCTTTAGCAACTGTTTGATAGGGAATCTCAACAGTCTTATGGCGAGTCTTATCAAGATAATCAATTGTTAGAGTTTCGCCATCGAAGGTCAACAAGTCACCTTGGAAAATCTTGATTTTATCAATAGCCTTGTAAAGACTAACATTAATATACTGACCAACAGCATTTTTCAAAGCTTCTTTAGTCTTCAAGGGACGCTCTAATCCAGGGCTAGACACTTCCAGCATGTATTGATCCGGGAAAGGGTCAGGCTGAATAGTATCCAAGAGAGGACTGATAATTTCAGTCAGGTCTGCAGTATCTTCGACAGTAATTCCACCTGGCTTATCAATCAAAACGGACAAGATATAGTCACTGCCAATCTTTTCATACTCGATATCGACCAATTCGTAGGGCTCAGGAATTGCTGGAGCTACGACAGCCGTCACGAGATCAATAATTTTTTGCGACATTATGACCTCCTTACACACACAAGAGACGAAGTTTCTACTCCGCCTCTCTTTCGTTATTTTCCTATATTATAGCATAGCTTAAAAACTATTGCAAGGAATAACCATATGACAGCAAAAAAGGCCGAGAGTCTCCTAACCTTTCTATTGTGCTGCTGGAATCGTGCTATAAGTAGTTACACCTGAACCATTATAATTGTATGTAGGAGCTGTTGCACCTTGGTCCTGAACATAATTACCAACATTATCACTGTAATTATTGCTGTAGGTAGCACCTCCATTATAGGTACTTACCGATCCACCTCCTACTGCCTCAGATGATCCAGACTCATAACTCCCAGATACCTCACTCAAAGTCAAACTTCCTTTAGAGTTAACGAAATCATCTGAACCATAGCTAGAAGTCCCAAAACCATTGAGTACCAGACTAGTCTTAAGTTTAGATTCAGAAACTTCCTTCTTGCCAACTTCCTTCTTAATACGATTTTGCACCTTAAGAATATCCTCAGTTGAGGCTACTTGGTAGCTTCCACCATTGATCGTCGCATCCGAACCAGCCAACTGGTAAGACTTGATATTTTTAAAGGCCTCACTATAGCCCATCAAACCACGCAGAGTAGTGCTATCACCAAGATCAATACTTGTTTGTACATTTGAACTGACAGCAGACAAAATTTTCTTATAAGAACCTATCGAGCCCATCTTCAAGAGCTTAGCCACAATCTTTTGAATAACCTCACGTTGACGTTTTTGACGACCATAGTCTCCATCGGGATCATCATAACGCATACGTGAATACACTAAGGCCTGTTCTCCATTGATTTTATGGGTTCCAGGCTCTACCTTCGCCTGAAATTCTGGTTCGTTTTCTGCAATCGAAATTGGGAAATCAAAATGGTTCGTTACCTCGATACCACCTACGGCATCCACCAAATCAATCATACCCTGCATATTAATCAGCGCATAGTAGTCAATATCAATATCTAAAACCTTTTGAATGGTTGAAATAGCTAAGTCAGCTCCACCCTCGGCATAGGCTGCGTTTAGTTTTACTTCACCCGATCCCTCAACATCTGTCAAAAGGTCACGTTCCAAACTGGTCATAGTAGTTCTCTTAGTCTTAGGATTCACTGTTACCAAAATCATAGTATCAGAATTTCCTTCCCAGGTTTCCTTACGTCCTTCGGATCCTGTATCCACCCCCATCAACAGAATCGTTATAGGCTTAGTCTGTTGAATGGCCTTACTATTTCCTGACGTTGCCTTTGAAACTCTAAAGGTTTTTGACAATTCGCCTGTAGCATAATTGTAAGTTGTCGTTAGGTAAATACCAACAGCTACTACTGTGGTGGCAAAAATTGCCAACAACATCAATAAAATTTTTCGTCCAAGTTTCATGTTTTTTCCTAATCTATGAGTTTAGCCATCAGGTAAACATCTAGAAATTCTCCATTTTTAGTTCTGGCACCACGTTTCTTAGTGCCTTCAATATCAAATCCAAATTTTTGATAGAGATGTACTGCCCGTTCATTGCGTGCTTGAACAGTCAACTCTAAGCGACAGATAGCTGGTGTGTTGTTTGCCCAGTCAATCATTATTTCCATAAGAAACTGACCAATACCATTACCCCAATAGGGTTTAGCAACCGCAATGAAAACATCACCAATATGACTGGTCTTCGTGTCTTGATCAGAAGTAACATTACAAACACCAATGACCTCATGATTCAATTTTGCGACTAAACAAATCTCATTTGGGACACTTTGACGGCTATCAATATAGGAGGCTAACTGTTCGGCATTCAGTACAGAGCTCCTAGCATCCTGAGCCAAAAAATCTGACTCTAGAGCTACCGTCTTTAGTAATTTTGCTAAGGATACGGAATCATCTCTTTGGGCTTCCTCAATGACTAATTCGTACTCAGCCATTTGCCATCGCCTCCTGGATTTCTTCACTTCTAGGACCAAAAGATTCCAGAAGCAGTTGACGTCCATCACCATGATGTTTTATCGAAATTAAAAGATAGTCTCCCAGGAGACTGTCATCCAAAAGTTCTCCCCACTCGATAATCGTCACACCGTCACCGTATAGAAAATCATCTAAGTCAATAGAATCTGGATCATCACCAATACGATAAACATCTAAATGGTATAGCGGCGAACGCCCCTCATATTCTCTAACAATAGTATAGGTTGGGCTCTTTATCATCTGCGAAACATCCAAACCTTTAGCAATTCCCTTAGTTAAAGTGGTTTTACCAGCTCCCAGATCACCTGAAAGAACAATTATATCTCCAGAATTGAGCAATCGACCTAACTTTCGGCCTATGCTAATCAATTCCTCTTCATTTTGACTGTAAATCATGTTTTCATTATATCAAAAAATAAAAATCTGGACTATAATCCACTGTCAAAAACCATCAAAAACTTATAAATATTGAGGTAGAAAGAATAATTTAGATATAACAACTCCTCTTAATTTAACACTTACTTATATTAAGTCAAACCTCCATAAAGTTAATATTTCTAACAAAATTTCAATCTTAACTTAAAACAGTCGTGAAAGTAAACATCAAATCATCACTCGTAAAAAAACTAAAAAAGCCTGACAAAAGGACAGACTTTTTTGCTTATAAATATTAGATATTAGATATTAGAGAACAGCCATGCTAATGAAATTAAGGATAAACAAGATATCCAAAATCCACATGACAAGATGAACATCTTTTGCTTGACCTTTGATAATTTTGACCAAAGTGTAAGTAAGGAAACCAGCTGCAATACCGTAGGTAATGCTATATGAGAATCCCATAAAAATAGAAGTGAAAAAGGCAGGAATCGCTTCAGACAAATCTTCCCAATCCACACCCTTAAGGTTAGAGAGCATCATAACACCTACAATGATAAGAATAGGTGCAGTTGCTGCACTAGGAACAATTGAGACAAGTGGGCTAAAGAAACTTGAAATCGCAAAGAGTGCTGCAACCACAAGAGCTGTCAAACCAGTACGTCCACCAGCACCAATACCTGCTGCAGATTCAATGTAAGTTGTAACGTTTGAAGTCCCGGCAATGGCACCAATACTTGTACCAACGAGGTCAGAGTAAAGGGCACGGTCAAGAGCTTTAGATTCATTGTTATCACCTGTTGAAGCGATGATACCAACCTTCTCACCAGTACCAATCAAAGTACCGATAGTATCAAAGATATCAGTTAATGAGAAGGCAAGAATAGCCATAAAGACACCTGGCAAACGTGACACGTCTGAGAAGAGAGAACCCAAACCTTTAGAACCCAGAGCTACACCAAAGACTTGCCCCAAATCCTTAATAGAAGCAGTCAAACTAGCAGCATGCCAGTCAATACTACCAAGGTCAACTACACCAGCAAAAATTGCGATAACAGTTGTTACAACAATTGAAAGGAGGACACCTCCACGAATTCCCTTAACAATAAAGAAAATCGCAACTGCAAGCCCAATCAAACCTACAATAACAGTTGGATTATTGAAAGCTACCAAACCAGGTGTAGCAGCTGATGAAGCTGTAATTGAAGCTTGAGCCATATCAGCTCCCTTTCCGCTTACAGTATAAGTACCTGGATCAATTGCAAACTTCAAGAAACCTGCATTTTTAATACCTACATAAGCAAGGAAAATACCAATACCTGCTGAAATGGCGGACTTAAGCGCTGTCGGAATAGATTCAATAATCATCTTACGTACTTTAGTAACTGTGATAATCAAAGAAATAACACCACACAAAAAGACCATAGCCAAGGCTTCTTGCCAAGTGTAGCCCAAAGAAAAGACCACTGTGTAGGTAAAGAAGGCATTGAGCCCCATACCAGGCGCTTGAGCGTAAGGTAGGTTAGCATAAAACGCCATCATCAACGTTCCTGCAACCGCACCAATGATGGTAGCCAAGAACACACCTTGAGCAGGCATGCCAGTCTGGGCTAACATAGATGGGTTGACAAAGAGGATATAAGACATGGCAAAGAAGGTTGTCAAACCTGCTGTAACCTCTGTACGAACATCAGTACCATGCTCTTTTAATTTGAAAAACTTTTCCATGAAAGTTTATACTCCTTAATAAAAAATTGTCAAAATCCGAATGATATCGGAACATTCTCACGTAGAATGCTACATCACCATTCTACATGAAATCATTTGATGGTGCAAGGTTTATTTTCTGATAGTTTTATCGCTAAAAACCGAACATTCCACCACAGACCTGGCTCAAACCCCAACAAAGAACTGATTTCTGTTATAATAGAAACATGACAAAAAAATTGATTGCACTAGATCTCGATGGAACGCTTTTGCGACCAGATGGAACTATTTCAGAATTTACAAAAACAACTATTAAAGATGTACAAAACAAAGGGCATCAAGTCGTTATCGCTACCGGTCGTCCTTACCGTATGGCTATTGATCATTACAAAACATTAGACTTAGAGACACCGCTCATTACCTTTAATGGCTCCTTGACCAATCTCCCAGACCGAGAATGGGCTTACGAGCACTCGGTCAAGTTGGACAAAAAATACCTAGTTAACCTCTTACAACGACACGATGAGTTAGAGATGGATTTTCTTGCTAGTGAATACCGCAAGCACTTTTATATCACTATGGAGCACCCAGAGCGTATTCAACCACAACTCTTTGGGGTTGATAAAATCATTGAGGCTATGCGTTTAGAGCCAGCTAAAATCACACGCAATCCTAACGCTCTTCTTATGCAGACCCGTCACGAAGACAAGTACCAACTAGCCAGAGATATTAAGAAAGATTTCAAAGAAGAAATTGAGGTTGATTCTTGGGGTGGACCACTTAATATCTTGGAGTTTTCACCTAAAGGAATTAATAAAGCTTATGCCCTGAACTACCTACTCAAAGCCATGCGAAAATCTCCAGATGATTTGATTGCCTTTGGGGACGAACACAATGATACAGAGATGTTGGAGCTTGCCAAGACTGGCTATGCCATGAAAAATGCCAGTTCTGTCCTTCTCCCCCACGCTAACGAACAAATTAAGTGGACTAATGAGGAGGACGGCGTTGCCCGTAAACTTCAAGATCTATTTTTATAAACAGGTAAAGACACTGAAGAATTCTTCGGTGTCTTTTCTTATAATCAAGGTAAAATAGCTACTGCACGCACTGGGGAACCTGTCGCCTTGTCCCAGTGAGGAAATGCAATTGAAATCAAAGCACCAACGGCTGGAACTTGATCTAATTGATTCAGGACCTCTACTTGATAAATGTCTTGATCCAAGAGATAGTATTCGTTAACCAATCCATGTTCTGCTGCCGGAATACCGGCATCTGTATCAAAGGTTTCATGGCCTACTGCTTTGACATGGCGTTCATGAATCAAGAATTCTAGGGCTTCACGGCTCCAACCTGGACTTTGCTGAACCCCGTTGTCATCCAGGTTACGCATAGCATCTTGACTTGGCCAACGTTTTGACCAATCACTACGGAAAGCGACAAAGGCCCCTTCGGTAATTTGTCCATGTTCTGCTTCAAAGTCTAAGATATCTTGTTTGCTCAAGATAAAGTTTGGATTAGCAGCAACTTCTTTAGACTTGTCGATAACATAAAGTGGCAAGAGAAGGTCTTTAAGGTCAATCTCATCCAACCAACGACCACCTTCTACAAAGTGAATCGGTGCATCGATATGGGTTCCGTATTGACCAACTACTGTAAATTTTTGAACATGGAAACCATCTTTTAATGTGAAAAGGTCTTCTTGTTTCAAAGCTGGAAGAGCCGGAAAGTGTGGGCTTTCCGCATTAATCTTGTGGGTCAAGTCTACCCACTTTTTAGTTTGCAATTCATTGTAAATACTTAGTAAATCTGACATAAGGAGGTCCTCTTTTCTTATAGATTTAACATTAAATAGTTAATTGGAGCTATTATATCAGTCACAAGCAGACGTTACAAGCGTTTATTGTTATTTTGCATAATCCCATTTCCTCTATTTAAATATAGTTATTAACTATATATGATTGTTTTTAGCCTGATTTAAAATAAAAATTGGAAGTTTTTGAAGTTTTTTGGTACTTTTTGCGCAAAACTTATTGACATAGTAATGAAAGCGTTTTATAATTAATCTGTTCTAATTTCGAAGGTTTAAAAAATATTGTTGTCATTTTCATGCTGAGGGATGGTAATACCAATAATTATTTTTCTATTCCTAAGAAACATTATATTAAAGGAGGAAGAACACTAATGGGTATCGGTATTATTATTGCTAGCCATGGTAAATTCGCTGAAGGTATTCACCAATCAGGTTCTATGATTTTTGGTGAACAAGAGAAAGTTCAAGTCGTTACTTTCATGCCAAATGAAGGTCCTGACGACTTGTACGCTCACTTCAAAGATGCCATCGCTCAATTTGACACAGACGACGAAATTCTAGTCCTTGCAGACCTTTGGTCTGGGTCACCATTTAATCAGGCAAGCCGAATTAAGGAAGAAAATCCTGATCGCAAGATGGTTATCGTAACAGGGCTCAACTTGCCAATGCTTATCCAAGCATATACGGAACGTATGGTAGCTCCTGATGCAAGCGTTGAGGAGGTTGTCGCAAATATTTATAAGGAAACTAAAGAAGGTGTTAAAGTCCTTCCAGACGGCCTCATTCCTGAAGAAGACGCCAAATCAACTGACGCTAAACCTTCTATTCCTAAAGGCACTATTCCTGAAGGAACAGTTCTTGGTGATGGCAAAATCAAATACGTTTTGGCTCGTGTTGACACACGTCTCCTCCACGGTCAGGTCGCAACTGGTTGGACTCACTCAACTCACCCAGACCGTATCATCGTTGTTTCAGACACTGTTTGTCATGATAAACTTCGTACAAACATGATTAAACAAGCTGCTCCATCTGGTGTTCAAGTTCACGTTATCCCAATTAAAAACATGGTTAAAGCAAACAATGACCCACGTTTTGGCGATACACGCGCTATGCTTCTCTTTGAATCTGTTGAAGATGCTCTTGCTGCTGTTAAAGCTGGTGTTGACGTTACAGAAATCAACCTTGGTTCTTCAGCTTATAAGGAAGGAAAAGTCAACGTTACTAAGGCTCTTTCATTTGACCAAACAGATGTGGATGCTATCAAAGAATTGCAATCATTGGGTGTCAAATTTGACGTCCGCGGGGTACCAAGTGATAGCCCAACAAACGTTGATGCCTTGATTAAGTCAGCTGAAACTAAATTAGCAGAGAAGAAATAATTTTGGAGGATGCATAAATGAGTTTAGTACAAATTATTTTAGTCGTAATTGTTGCTTTCATCATTGGTTGTAGCTCAGTTAACGACCAAATCGAAACTTACCAACCAGTTGTGGCCTGTTCCCTCATTGGTTTGGTTACTGGCCACCTCGAACTCGGCGTTATGTTGGGTGGTAGCTTGCAGTTGATCACTATGGGGTGGGCTAACGTTGGTGCTGCCATGGCACCAGACGCTTCACTTGCCGCAGTAGCTTCTACCATTATCCTTATCTTGGGTGGTCAAGGAGCTAAAGGGATTGGTCCTGCCATCGCCCTTGCAGTTCCATTGGCTGTTGCCGGTCTTGCCTTGACAATGTTTGTCCGTACTGCTACAGTCTTCATCGCTCACGTTATGGATAGTCGTGCTGAAGCAGCTGATATTGCTGGAATTGAAAGATGGCACTTTATTGGTATGGCCCTCCAAGGTCTCCGTGTTGCTATCCCTGCCCTCCTCTTGCTCTTGATTCCCGCACACATCGTCCAAACGGGTCTTGAAGCTATGCCTGAATGGTTAACATCAGGTATGACAATCGGTGGTGGTATGGTTGTAGCCGTTGGTTATGCCATGGTTATCAACATGATGTCTAGTCGTGAAGTTTGGCCATTCTTCTTCCTTGGTTTTGCTTTGGCTGCTCTCAAAGAATTAACCTTAATTAGCTTGGGCGTTATCGGTCTCTGTCTTGCCGTGATGTACCTTGCGCTCGAAGCTAGTGGTTCAAATGGTTCTTCAAATGATGGAGGATCAGGTGATCCCCTCGGTGAAATTCTCGAAGACTTTTAATTAGGAGGAAAGAAAATGGCTGATTCAAAAATTAAATTAACAAAAGCAGATCGTTTTAAAGCTTTCTTGCGCTCATACTTTCTTTTAGCTTCATTCAACTATGAACGTATGCAAAATGGTGGTGTGGCTTACACCCTTATTCCTGCAATCAAAAAACTTTATCAATCAAAAGAAGAACGTGCAGCTGCCCTTAAACGTCACTTGGAATTCTTCAATACACAACCATTCATGGCCAACCCAATCTTTGGGGTTACACTTGCCTTGGAAGAAGAACGTGCCAACGGCGCTGACATTGACGATGCTGCTATCTCAGGGGTTAAGGTCGGTATGATGGGACCTCTTGCAGGTGCCGGTGACCCTCTCTTCTGGTTTACCCTTCGTCCAATCTTCCTCTCACTCGGAGCAGGCTTGGCTGTTTCAGGTAACATCATGGGCCCAATCGTTTTCTTCGTTCTTTGGAACGTTATGGTAGCTGCCGTTAAGTGGTATACTCAAGAATTCGGTTATCGTGCTGGTACTGCGATTACGGACGACTTGTCAGGTAACCTCCTTCAACAAGTCACTCGTGGAGCTTCAATGATGGGGATGTTCGTTATCGGTTCTCTTATTCAACGTTGGGTAAGCATCACCTTTACACCAGTTGTTTCTACTGTTAAACAACAAGATGAAGCATTCATTCATTGGGATAAACTACCAAAAGGGATTGCCGGTGTCAAAGAAGCCTTTCTTCAACAAGCTGCTGGTAAATCACTTGAAGCTAACAAGGTAACAACCTTGCAAGATAACTTAAACCAATTGATTCCTGGTTTGGCTGCCCTTGGATTGACTTTCCTTTGTATGTATCTTCTTAAGAGAAAAGTTTCTCCAATCATCATCATCTTGGGTATCTTTGTCCTTGCTATCTTGCTCCACATCATTGGTCTACTTTAATCGGAGCAAATCATGGTTAAATCACTCAATATGGAAATGGCTCACACAACTAAGGGAACTTGGTTCCGTGAAGGGCCAATTTACGGAAATATCATGGTTGGAGATAAGGCTTTCGAGTTTTACAATGACACAAAACTACAAGACTATGTTCAGATTCCTTGGGATGAAATCACTTATGTGATTGCTGATGTTTACTTAGGTGGTAAGTTCATCCCACGCTTTGAAATCCGTACAAAGCAAAATGGACGTTTCCGTTTTGCCAGTCGAAAAAGCAGAACAACCTTAAAAGAAATTCAAAAAAGAATTCCACGTGAAAGCTTAAGAAAGGCTCCTAGCTTTCTAGCTGTTCTTAAGCAAGGCTTTAAAAATCTTTTCCGACACATTGTTAAGAAGAACTAGTCTTCGAATAGCATAAAAAGATTATCAGATTTAATCATCTGATAATCTTTTTATAATTTTTCGCTCATTCCTGACAGCGATTAGTCTGTTTTACAT
This sequence comes from Streptococcus sp. 1004_SSPC, assembly GCF_001069025.1. Lineage (NCBI taxonomy): Bacteria > Bacillati > Bacillota > Bacilli > Lactobacillales > Streptococcaceae > Streptococcus > Streptococcus sp. 1004_SSPC. Next base: position 38,451 of record NZ_JWGQ01000015.1, read on the forward strand.
TTTTGTTTCACTAGCTATTGACATTTTAGTGGAAGCCTTTTAGAATATAATTGTTCTTGATTTCTTATGTTCAAAAAGATTGAGAGGCGCTTTTTTTGCCGTCTTAATGAAATCGGAGATAGTCTTTTTAAGCCTAGGAAAAAAATATTTTAAAGGAGGAGAACACGAATGGGTATCGGTATTATTATCGCCAGCCATGGTAAGTTCGCTGAGGGAATCCACCAATCAGGATCTATGATTTTTGGAGACCAAGAGAAGGTTCAAGTCGTTACCTTTATGCCAAGTGAAGGTCCTGATGACCTTTACGCCCACTTCAACGATGCCATTGCACAATTCGATGCTGATGATGAAATTCTTGTTTTGGCTGACCTTTGGAGTGGTTCACCATTTAACCAAGCCAGCCGTATCGCTGGAGAAAATCCAGATCGCAAGATTGCCATCATCACAGGACTTAACTTGCCAATGCTAATCCAAGCATACACAGAACGTATGATGGATGCTAACGCTACAGCGGAGCAAGTTGCTGGTAATATCATCAAGGAAGCTAAGGGTGGTATTAAAGCACTTCCAGAGGAGCTTAATCCTGCGGAAGAAACTACAGCAGCACCTCAAGAAGCAGCAGCACCTCAAGGAGCTATCCCTGAAGGGACAGTTATTGGAGATGGTAAGCTCAAGATTAACTTGGCACGTTTGGATACACGTCTTTTGCATGGTCAGGTTGCGACTAACTGGACACCTGCATCTAAAGCAGACCGCATCATTGTAGCATCAGATGATGTTGCTAAAGACGAATTGCGTAAGGAATTGATTAAACAAGCAGCACCAAATGGGGTTAAAGCAAACGTTGTTCCAATTCAAAAATTGATTGATGCTTCTAAGGACCCACGCTTTGGTAACACACACGCGCTTATCTTGTTCGAAACTGTTCAAGACGCACTTCGTGCTATCGAAGGTGGCGTGCCAATCAAAGAACTTAACGTTGGTTCTATGGCTCACTCAACTGGTAAAACAATGGTTAACAACGTTTTGTCTATGGACAAAGACGATGTTGCTTGCTTCGAAAAATTGCGTGACCTTGGCGTTGAATTCGACGTCCGTAAGGTTCCAAATGATTCTAAAAAAGATTTGTTTGACCTTATCAAAAAAGCTAACGTTCAATAACCTTCATTCGGATAAATTAGTTGATAAACTCAGCTAATCACAACTCAATAGAAAAGGAATTATAACCATGTCAGATATGTCAATTATTTCTGCTATTTTGGTCGTAGTTGTTGCCTTCCTTGCTGGTCTTGAAGGTATCCTTGACCAATTCCAATTCCACCAACCACTTGTTGCTTGTACTCTTATTGGTGCTGCTACAGGTAACCTCACTGCAGGTATCATGCTTGGTGGTTCCCTTCAAATGATTGCCCTTGCTTGGGCAAACATCGGTGCTGCCGTAGCTCCTGACGCCGCCCTTGCATCTGTTGCTGCTGCCATCATTTTGGTTAAAGGTGGTAACTTCACAACTGAAGGTATCGGTGTTGCGACTGCAACAGCTATCCCGCTTGCGGTTGCAGGTCTCTTCCTAACTATGCTTGTTCGTACAGCATCTGTTGCCCTTGTTCATGCTGCAGATAAAGCTGCAGAACACGGAAACATCGCTGGTGTTGAACGTGCACACTACCTTGCTCTCCTTCTTCAAGGTTTGCGTATTGCTGTGCCAGCAGCCCTTCTTCTTGCTATTCCGGCCCAATCTGTTCAACATGCCCTTGGCTTGATGCCTGACTGGCTTAACCATGGTATGGTTGTCGGTGGTGGTATGGTCGTAGCCGTTGGTTACGCCATGGTTATCAACATGATGGCTACTCGTGAAGTTTGGCCATTCTTTGCCATCGGTTTTGCTTTCGCAGCAATTAGCCAATTGACACTTATCGCTCTTGGTGCCATTGGTGTTGCAATTGCCTTCATCTACCTCAACCTTTCTAAACAAGGTGGCGGAAATGGTGGCGGAACTTCATCTGGTTCAGGCGACCCAATCGGCGATATCTTGGAAGACTACTAGGAAGGGGTGCTCTCATGGCTGAAAAAATTCAATTATCTCAAGCAGATCGTAAAAAGGTTTGGTGGCGCTCACAATTCTTGCAAGGTTCATGGAACTATGAACGTATGCAAAACTTGGGTTGGGCTTACTCACTCATTCCTGCTATCAAAAAACTTTATACTAACAAAGAAGACCAAGCCGCAGCTCTTAAACGTCACTTGGAATTCTTCAACACTCACCCTTACGTAGCTGCTCCTATCATGGGGGTTACCTTAGCTCTTGAAGAAGAAAAAGCTAATGGTACTGAAATCGAAGATGCGGCTATCCAAGGGGTTAAAATCGGTATGATGGGACCACTTGCCGGTATTGGTGACCCTGTCTTCTGGTTCACAGTTCGTCCAATCCTTGGTGCCCTTGGTGCATCATTGGCACAAGCTGGTAACATCGCTGGTCCACTTATCTTCTTCATCGGTTGGAACCTTATCCGTATGGCCTTCTTGTGGTACACTCAAGAACTTGGTTACAAAGCAGGTTCAGAAATCACTAAAGACATGTCTGGTGGTATCTTGAAAGATATTACTAAAGGGGCATCAATCCTTGGTATGTTCATCTTGGCCGTCCTCGTTGAACGTTGGGTCTCTATCGTCTTCACTGTAAATCTTCCAGGTAAAGTTTTGTCTAAAGGTGCCTATATCGAGTGGCCTAAAGGAAATGTTACTGGTGACCAACTAAAAACTATCCTTGGTCAAGCCAACGATAAGCTTAGCTTTGATAAGATTCAAGTCGATACCCTACAAAAACAATTGGATTCATTAATTCCAGGTTTGATGGGACTTCTCCTTACTTTTGCATGTATGTGGTTGCTTAAGAAGAAAGTTTCACCAATCACAATCATCATCGGACTCTTTGTAGTTGGTATTGTTGCAAGCTTCTTCGGAATCATGTAAAAAGAGTAAGAGTTTAGCAAAGCTGAACTCTTTTCTTATGCTATAATAAAGGTACTACAATCAAAAAGCGAGATAGATATGGCACAATCACTAAACAAAACAGTTGAACTGCATACAACAGGCGTTTCCTACATGGCTATCGGAGGTAAAGTCGGTAAATTTCTAATTGGAGATGTAGCTCTTGAATTCTACCCTGATGTCAATGTCGAACAATACATTCAAATTCCATGGACTAGCATTACACAAATCGGTGCAAATGTATCAGGAAAGAGAATCAGCCGTCATTTTGAAATATTAACCGACAAGAGTAAATTCCTCTTTGCCTCTAAAGATTCTGGGAAGATTCTAAAGATTGCTAGGGAACATCTTGGCAATGAAAAAGTTGTTAAATTACCTACTCTCATCCAAACCATTGGTGCTCGTATCAAAGGTTTATTTGCCAAAAAATCATAATTTTTGTATAATTGTAAAGGACGGATAAGTAATAGCTAGACCTTTACAGAAAGCCTGCGGTTGCTGTGAGCAGGTAGGGTTGACCTACGAAATTCTACCGTTTCTAATAATTAAAAACATAAACAAGTGCACTCCTGTGAAGTTGGATGGAACCGTGGCCCATGTCACTCCAACACTTTCACCGGGTGTTTTATTTTTTGGAGGAACTTATGTTAGATGTAAAACGTATTCGTAACGACTTTGATGCCCTTTCCGAGAAATTGGCTACACGTGGTGTCGTTGCTGAGACTTTAAATGAACTAAAAGAGCTTGATGTTAAACGCCGTGAACTTCTTATCAAATCTGAAGAACTCAAAGCTCAACGTAATATTGCTTCAGACGGTATTGCTCAGGCAAAACGTAATAAAGAAGACGCCTCAGAACAAATTGCAGCCATGCAAAAAGTTTCTGCAGAAATTAAAGAAATTGATTCTGAACTTGCTGCTATTGATGAAAAACTTAACAATATCGTTGTGACACTTCCAAACACACCACACGAGACTGTACCAGTTGGTACTGACGAGGATGAGAATGTAGAAGTTCGTCGTTGGGGAACACCTCGTGACTTTGATTTTGAGATTAAACCTCACTGGGATCTTGGTGAAGACCTTGGTATTCTTGATTGGGAACGTGGCGCTAAAGTTACTGGTTCTCGCTTCCTCTTCTACAAAGGCTTAGGAGCAAAATTAGAACGTGCGATTTACAACTTCATGTTGGATGAGCACGCTAAAGAAGGTTACACTGAAATGATCACACCTTACATGGTTAACCACGACTCTATGTTTGGTACTGGTCAATATCCAAAATTCAAAGAAGATACTTTCGAGCTTGATGGCACTGATTACGTCCTTATCCCAACAGCTGAAGTTCCTTTGACTAACTACTACCGCGGTGAGATTCTTGACGGTAAAGAATTGCCAATCTACTTCACAGCTATGAGCCCTTCATTCCGTTCAGAAGCTGGTTCAGCAGGTCGTGACACACGTGGTTTGATTCGCCTTCACCAATTCCACAAGGTTGAAATGGTCAAATTCTCAAAACCAGAAAGCTCATACGATGAATTGGAAAAAATGGTAGTTAACGCTGAAAATATCCTTCAAAAACTTAACTTGCCATACCGTGTCATCACTTTGTGTACTGGAGATATGGGATTCTCAGCTGCGAAAACTTACGACTTGGAAGTTTGGATACCAGCACAAAATACCTACCGCGAAATTTCTTCATGTTCAAACACAGAAGATTTCCAAGCTCGTCGTGCACAAATCCGTTACCGTGACGAAGCTGATGGTAAAGTAAAACTTCTTCACACTCTCAACGGTTCAGGGCTTGCTGTCGGACGTACAGTGGCCGCTATCCTTGAAAACTACCAAAACGAAGATGGTTCAGTAACTATCCCTGAAGTTCTTCGTCCTTACATGGGTGGTGCTGAAGTGATTTCACCGAAATAAATAAATGAGGTTGAGACAATTGTTCCAACCTCGTTTTTATTTTACTTTATACCAATGATGCAGTAGTAAACCGAACTTTTCGTCCACTTTCTAGCTCAGGAGAAACCAAGTTAACCTTGTAGGGCTGTTATTACGAAAGGGATTCCTTTGAGTGCTAACTTAAAGTTCTCATTCAAAAAAGAACCTGACTTTAAGATGATAAGTCAAGTTCCTCGTAACATATTTTTGGAGATATAACCCATCACATTTCAGATTATTATATCTGATAAAAACGCTAGTAATATAAACTTATATAGTTTTACTACTTATGTATCATTATCATCCCCCCCATGAACTCCTCTGTTGTCATTACTTGAGCAAATTCACCGTGTAAGGATACTAGATTTATGGTATGCAGGACCTCTGGATCTATCAAATGACCATCTAAATTGGGTAGGGCAAAACTGGCCGTTGCATCTGAAATAAGTAACGTCTTAAACCCTAAATTAGCCGCCATGCGAGTTGTGGTAGACACACAGTGTGGCAAGGTTAAGCCTGCAATAACTAACTTATCAATTCTTTTATCTCTTAAATAGCTTTCTAAATTCGTCCCAATGAAAGCACTATTAACTATCTTTTGGAAAACAGGTTCACCTGGGCATGGTTGAAAGCCATCTTTAAAATCTTGACCTTGAGATACGTGAAAACGTGATTGAGTATTCTCAGATACGTGTTGAACATGCAGTACTGGCCATCCCTTTTCTCTAAAAAAATTGAGTAATTTTTGGGAATTCACTTCAAGCTGAGGGTTATTACGTTCTCCCCATGAACTATTATCAAAGGCCTTTTGCATATCAATCATTAATAATCCTTGCATTTTTACTCTCCTTTTTACACTAATCTTCCAACAACTTATTTGCATCCTGACAACTATCATAATAAGGCCTTAGCAGTTGAAAGCCTTCCATTAGTTGATCTAGCAAGTCATCTATAGTCAAGCTATCCGTCACAGGAACATCATATTTAACCAAGACCTTTCGAACACGACCATCTTTGACTGCTTTTTTAAATATATGACGGTTCGCTTCAGTCCCTTCCACACGATGACTGTCACCATCTTCTTGAGCAAGATAATAAAGTGGAGAAGTAATCGGTAAGTCTAGGACCTTATGTTGCTTCGCTAGAGTAGTATCTGATTTTTTCCGTTCGACAAAGCTCACTTCAACTGATATTCCCCAATCTTCAGCTTGACCGTAGAGTCGAATCGCCATAGCAACATCATCTAAACTGTCCTCAGGTTCCCTGTAATAGCACCAGAAATGTGGACGGCATATTTGTGCCTGGTTAGCCCAATTGCTGACACGATCCATTTTCATGGGATCTAGGCGCTCCTCTAGACGTTTTGCTAAAGTCTGCATCTCCTTACGAGCAGCTTGTCCCAAATTTTTGAGCGCTTCCATCTCTTCCTGATGCGGACCCGCTTTTTCAGGTTTGATATACTTAACTCCTTGTTTAGATAAATAAGCTTGAATATTTTCTAACATCGTTTTCTCCTTACAATGATAAAAGACCAACCCATAAAGATTCTATTCTGGTTGGTCTACTTTTTTATTTACGTTTACGGGCAATCAAATGGATTGGTGTTCCCTCAAAACCAAAGGCCTGACGAATTTGATTTTCCAAGAAACGCATGTATGAGAAGTGCATAAGCTCTTCTTCATTGACAAAGACAACAAATGTTGGTGGTTTAACCGAAACTTGTGTGCCGTAGAAAATCTTAAGGCGTTTTCCTTTGTCAGTTGGTGTTGGGTTGATGGCGATGGCATCCATGATAACATCATTCAAGACAGCCGATGAAATACGACGGTTTTGACTCTCACTGATGCGTTTAATCATCTCCGGCAACTTGTTAAGACGTTGTTTCGTCTCAGCTGATACAAAGATAATTGGGGCATAGCTCAAGAATTGGAACTGATCACGGATATCTGCTTCCCAGTTGGAAACAGTATGGTTGTCCTTCTTGATCGTATCCCATTTGTTAACTACAATGATAATCCCTTTACCAGCTTCATGAGCAAAACCAGCAATACGCTTGTCATACTCACGGATACCTTCTTCGGCATTGATAACCATAAGAACAATATCAGAGCGGTCAATGGCACGCATAGAACGCATTACAGAGTATTTTTCTGTGTTTTCATAAACCTTACCAGATTTACGCATTCCAGCAGTGTCAATCATGGTATACTCTTGACCGTCACTGTCCACAAAGTTTGTATCAATGGCATCACGAGTCGTACCAGCAATAGGACTTGCAATCACTCGGTCCTCACCTAAAATGGCGTTAATCAAACTTGATTTTCCGACGTTTGGACGCCCAATCAAACTGAAACGAATGATGTCTGGGTTTTCCTCTTCAACTTCTGTTGGGAGGTTTTCAACGATAGCGTCAAGAACGTCCCCCGTACCAATACCGTGTACAGATGAAACTGGGTAGGGGTCGCCAAGCCCAAGAGAATAGAAATCATAGATATCTGCACGCATTTCAGGGTTATCCACTTTATTTACCGCCAAGATAACTGGCTTGTTGGTCTTATAGAGAATACGGGCAACGTACTCATCCGCATCTGTCACGCCTTCCTTGTCTGAAACGACAAAGACAATAACATCAGCTTCAGTCATGGCAATGTCAGCTTGGTGCTTAATCTGTTCCATGAATGGAGCATCGACATCATCGATACCACCTGTATCAATCAAGCTAAACTGACGGTTAAGCCACTCAGCAGAGGTATAAATACGGTCACGTGTTACCCCTTCAACGTCTTCGACGATGGAGATACGTTCACCCGCAATTCGGTTAAATAGGGTCGACTTCCCAACATTTGGGCGACCCACGATAGCAACTGTAGGTAATGTCATATATTTAAGTCCCTGATTAAATTAGGGATTCCTTTCTTCATTTAGCAGTCTCACTTCCACCAAGGAAAGCAAACACGCTTGTTCTTTATCATTATTAGGATCACCTTAACGGCGATTAACACCTTTCAAGTGAACCTCTTTAGCTAGAAAACGAATACGTTCCATCACACGTTTGGCCTGCCAAGTCTCGTCTCCTTGACGACCATTGGATAGCTTAGCTTCTAAATCTGCAAAACTATAGTTGGATGTGAAGAAGGTTGGTAGCTCCTCAATCATGCGATACTGGAGAATGACTTGCAAAACATCATCCCTAATCCAAGAAGAGAATTGCTCTGCACCAATATCATCTAAAACTAGGACTTCTGCTTCTTTGACAGCATCAATTTGTTCCTTCACAGAATTGTCCTTAATCCCATTTCTAACATCAATAGCAAAAGATGGATAATGAATAATGGTCGTTGCAACCTTCTTAGTCTCTGAAAGCTCATGGGCCATAGCTGCCAACATGAAGGATTTCCCAACCCCCATATCCCCGTAGATATAGAGACCTTTCTGGTCTGGACTAGGGTAATTAGCCACAAAATCAACAAGTATCTCAAAGGTATCAACACGAGCGACATCATCTAGTGCGATATCAGCAAAGGTAATCTTGCGATAAGACTGAGGCAAACTCAGCAAGTTAATCCGCTTAGAAATAGCCTGTTGTTCTTGCTGCTCCTTAAGCTGACGCGTTTCCTTATAGGTCACATCAGCGTAGCCTTCATTCATGGTCAGAATCGGCTCATACCCTTTGGCAATGTAGGTGACATCACCTTCTTTGACCTTACGGCATTCCACCAAGAATTGATTGAACTTTGGAAGACTACGCTTGATTTGGTCCTGACTTAAGCCATGTTCTTGAATAAAGCTAGCCACTCTTGGATCCGCCAAAATTTGCTTCATTAAATCTGTTGCATTACCAGACCCATGATGCCCCGTTCGGTTGAGGGTTTGTCCAACTCTTTCCATTGGCTACTCCTTTCCTTTTTCTAGTTTTGCCAAAGCCCGACGTCTAATTTCGTCTAACTTGGCTTGATCGGCCTGACTGGTTTGATTATCGTAATCAGGATCACTCCAGCTAGGTACATTTGTTTTCCTCTTAGAATCATCTTTTGCCCGCTGTGATTTTTTGTCGTAACCACTACGCAAAGCCAAAAGCCCTTGTTCAGCAGTAACAATCTTCTTAAAGGCAAAATCGTTGGCAAGTTTAGAGATATACTCTCGGTTCACATTTGTTGAACGTGTCCGTCCCAAACTGTAGGCAACCATGAGATTAATGACCTCATCCATAAAGCCTCTTTGTGCTAAGTCTGTTAGAATTTTTTTCTCAGAATTAGTTACAGTCCCGCCTGGACCCTTAGCACTCTGTAAGTAATCAACAGGTTTTTCAGATTTAACAGCTTTCAGAATCTTTCCCTCTGTATCCGTCAATGCAGAATCACCACCCAATTTTTGAGCTTGAGCTTGCTCTAATTGCACTTGCATTCGCTTAACAATAATCTGGTGGTTCACGGCTGTCTTTTTAGCCAAGAGATAGGTATCATACCAATTCATGTCATAGGTTTCAGACAATTTATAGATTTCTGGAACATCTGTCTTTTCGTCTGTAAATACAAGTCCATCAGCCTGCATACGATTCCTGAAACTACTTAAATCAAATGAATTTTTAGGCTTAATTTCAGAAACAGACTTTTGAGCCAAGCGCTCATCAGTAAAAACATCCGAAAAACGTTTAGATAAATCTTGTAAACCATATAAACTCGTCGGTTTTAAAGCATCTACTGCTGGCTCACCAATTTTTTGCTCTAGAAGTGAATTATAGACCGCATGCTTTAGAAACTGCTCGATAGATAGGGGGGACTTAAGCTCCACAACATAAATTCCCTGAGGAGAATGATAGAAAGCCAACAAGTCTACCGCTGTCAGGACCGCCAGGGATTCCTGAAGAGGCTGCATACCAAAGTTAAGATGATTCAGAATAGCAGCAAACTTATGGCGGTGATTACCATTGTCATAGAAAGCCATAAAATACTGGTAGAGTGCGTATCCCTCACTCCCGATAATGGGATAATAGCAACGCATCAAACTTGCCTGATCGGGAACGATAACCTGATTGCCAACATAGACAAATTCTTCAATAGGTCTCATTTTTTAGACTCTTTTTTCGCACGGACAGTCTTGGTGATTTCTTGAAGCAATTTTTCAATCTCATCAACATCTTTGAAAGAACGGTAGACGCTGGCAAAACGGACATAGGTAATTTCATCAAGGTCTGCTAGTTCCTTCATGACTAAATTCCCAATAACTTCACTATCAACCTCTCCATCATGGTTACGACGAATATTTTGCTCTATACGGGTGATGGCATTTTCAATATCCTCACTTGAAACTGGGCGCTTCTGAGCACTCATCAAGATACCATTGAAAATCTTATCTCGAGAGAATTGTTCACGAGTACCGTCTTTTTTGACAACTAAAAGTGGAACTTCTTCCACACGCTCAAATGTAGTAAAACGGGCATGACAAGCATCACACTCTCGACGACGACGAATAGTATTTCCATCCTCTGCCTGACGGCTATCGATAACATTAGATTTATTATGTTGACATTTTGGACAACGCATGCACTTCACCACCAATCTTCGAAATTCAGTACTCTATTTTACCATAAAAACACATAAAAAGCACGTCTTTAACTAGACGTGCTCATGATTGAGCATTAGTATAAATCTCTTGTAAATTGACTTAATCCTCAAGTTGAGGTGTCGTAGTTTCTGACCCTGCAAAAGGAATGTAGAGGTCAAAACGTGTACCCACACCAAGTTCTGAACTGACATCAATATGGCATCGATAAGCTTCCACAATTTGATAGAGGATTGATAAGCCAATACCCACACCAGATTGGGTTGTCGTACGGTTACGCGCCTTATCTGAACGATAGAAGCGTTCAAAGATATGTTCAATATCTTCTTTGGAGATACCCTCACCATTATCCTGTACCTGTACTAACATCTCATCTTCCAGAGCCTTGATAGTAACCTGGATTTCCTTATTAACAGGCGAATACTTGACTGCATTATCAATCAAAATAGTAATAACCTGTTCAAAGTGCTGGCTGTAAATCTGTGCTGGACGCTCTGAACTCTCAAAATCATTGAGATAGAATTGGTAGTCTTCATGTAGGACACGGAAATTCCCAATAACCGTACGGATTGAAGAATTCAAATCACATGTATCATTTCTATGATTGTCAAATGACCCTTTAACACGAATAGAATCCAACATATCGTTAATCATAATCGTCATACGGTTGGCTTCGTGACTTGCAGCTTCAAGACTTTCTTCAAGGATTTCAGGATCATTTTTACCCCAACGTTGCAAGAGGTCCATATGTCCCTTAATAACTGCAATTGGAGTACGTAATTCGTGACTGACGTCACTCAAGAAACGCATCTGCATCTGATTATTTTCTTGAATTTTATCCATCATACGGTTAAAGTTAACCGCCAAATCACCAATCTCATCATGACTCTCAATCTTAGAACGAAGCTCCAAGTCACTTGGCGAATCTGTAATAATACCCATCGTTTCGTGCAACTGCCTCATCGGACGAAGAATAGATGTCAAGACAACTACAGTTACTGCAATAACTAAGACAGTTATTCCTACTTCAAGGAATATCAATAGAAAAATTAGACGCTTTTTTAACGCATAGTAGAATTCCAAATCATGGAAAACTTGAGCATACCCAACAATGGTCTTCTTATCCTTGCCATAGATTGGAACTTGTAATAAGAAACCACGTTTACCTTTATAGGAAACCGACTTCAGTTTATTGACCTCAGACATGCCTGGAGGTGAGTCTGTATCCTCCTCAGAAGTAAAGATAAAAGTTCCCTTTTTGTCATAAACATAGACAGACTGATTGGAATATAATTTATTAGAAACCGCAACTTGACCATCTAAGGAATGCTTTTCAGAAAGCACTCCATTAATCATTGATCCATAGATATCTTTCGGTGAATAAAGGGCCGCTAAAAGCGGTTCTGGACTCAACTCTTCATCAGAGTCCCAGTCCTTTTCGATATAAGTAACAACTTTTGAGATTGTATTATTTACATTTTGACGTTCACGTTGCAAAAGAAGCGTATTGGCTGAGAGAACAACAACCAGAGTGAACATCGACAATACAATAAAGAAGACCACAGCAGCTGTTATGGTCAACTTTTTTCTAATAGTTACTTTACCAAATAATTTACTCATTTTTCACGGATAACGTAACCCATCCCTCGTACTGTTTGAATATATGATTCCTTACCTGGAATGTCGATTTTCCCACGTAAGTAACGAATATAAACATCTACAACGTTTGTTTCAATTACGTCATCATATTTCCAGACTTGAAGCAAGAGTTCCTCACGAGTCATTACTTGGTTCATATTGCTTAAAAGTGTGTTCAACAAATCAAACTCACGTTTTGTCAATGGAATCGCCTCATCACCACGAATAACTGCACGGTTTTGAACATCCAATTTCAAATCGCGATAGGTTGACGCTTTAGCTGGTGCATTCTTAGTAGCTTCGATATCTTGTCGACGGAAGGTTGCACGAATACGTGCCAACAGTTCTTCAATCGCAAATGGTTTTACAATATAGTCATCAGCTCCACGGTCCAAACCGGCAACAATATCCATGATTGAGTCGCGAGCTGTCATCATCATAATATAAGTATTTTTTTCTTGTTGGAGACGACGTGTCACTTCGAAACCGTCCATCTCAGGCAACATAAGGTCCAAGAGAATAAGATCGAAATCTTTCTCAAGTGCCATTTCAAGTCCTTCGCGTCCGTTGTCTGCTGTCACAACGTCATATCCTTCGTGTTGAAGTTCAAGAGAGACAAAACGAGCAAGGTTTCTCTCATCTTCAACAATCAAAATGCGTTTGCTCATAATAACTATTTACCACTTTCATAAAAAATTTTTTGACTTCCATTTCCCCAAAAAGTATTTAGATTTACCCAATGAAAAAATCCGAAAATTAGCTTATAATGATAGAATAATATAGAATTTTAAAATTGTCAAACATTTTTAGTTTGTTTTTTTGAATTAATTGTCATCAAATAGTCCATTCAATTGAGCAAAAGGATTACTTGCCTCTTTCTTCTCTTGTTTAAGAGCTTCAAAATCCTCTTCTGACAAGACTTCCCAGTCATTACCTGAGAGCGAAATTTGTCCTGATTCCTCTTCAGGTGTCAGCACTCTCAAAGGAATATTAAGAAGAATATTATCTAAAATACTCTCATTAAGGTTAATAGTATCGCCATCCAAGATAAGAACTAGATTTTCTTCGACTAATTCCTTTTGAAGAGCAGCATCAGCCTCTTGTATAAAGGTTTCCGAGACTGGGTAATTAAACCCAAGTGTCGTAGGCTCAAGTGAACGGCTAGATGGCAAAGTAATATCATAGCTAAGTTGATAATCTAAAAGATATAAGCCATTATCATAGACTACATGACCACTTACTTGAAGTTGTTCAAGATTTAAAACTTGGTCATAGCGTTCTTTAATTGACTCCAACAAAGAAGGTGCTTCATTAAAGGCTAGCCCCTCTGGAGACTTTCTAACTTCTGAAAGATAAATCATTTTTAATCCTCAAATTAAATTTTCCCATAGGGATCTATTTTCAATCCACAAGACCATAATCCCCTATATTCACTTTTCATTAAAGCGAGTAATTATGATTTTAGACTTAATTAACATTATATCAGATTTTAAAGAGAAAATAACATCTTTAATATTACATAATTTTAAACTTAGGAATTTTTTTTAGCAGCTTATTAAAAACTGGTTCTTACTTAATCTTAAACAATCTTTTGCCATTAGATGAAAGAAATTAATTATGGTAAAATAGGGGCATTGAAACTAGATAAAAGGAATATAAAATGACACCTGAAGATTTTTACAAGGCTCTGAAAGAACTGGGGTTCGATCTCAGCCAAAAACAAAAAGACCAATTCCAACGCTACTTTGAGCTCTTGGTAGAATGGAACGAAAAGATCAACCTTACTGCAATCACAGAAAGAGACGAGGTCTACCTCAAACATTTCTACGATTCCCTAGCTCCTGTTCTCCAAGGACATATTAAAAATCAGACTATTCGACTTCTCGATATCGGAGCTGGAGCTGGATTTCCAAGTCTCCCTATGAAAATCCTTTGTCCTGAACTTGATGTGACTATCATTGACTCTCTTAATAAACGCATCAATTTCCTTAATCTCTTGGCCGATGAACTTGATCTCAGCGGTGTTCACTTCTATCATGGACGTGCAGAGGATTTTGGACAAGACAAGGCCTTCCGTGCTCAGTTTGATATTGTAACTGCCCGTGCTGTTGCACGCATGCAGGTTCTCTCAGAATTGACCATTCCTTTCTTAAAAGTGGGTGGGCAGCTTATTGCACTTAAAGCTACAGCAGCTGACGAAGAGCTAGCCAATGCTAAAAATGCCTTGAACTTGCTTTTTGCCAAGCCTGTTCTCAACGAGAACTATAAACTGCCAAATGGGGATGGACGTAATATCACCATTGTCAATAAGAAAAAAGAAACCCCAAATAAGTACCCACGTCGTGCTGGGATGCCTAACAAAAAGCCGTTATAACGTTTATCCAAGGATGTTTCTTGCTTCTTGGATTATTATTTATTCTTATGATAACTCGGAGGTTTTCATTGATCAATCGTCTTTCTGTCACGCAAAAGCTTGTGCTCAGCTTTGTCTTTGTCATCATAGTGGGGAGTATTTTACTTAGCCTTCCCATAAGCCACTATGTTAACAGTCCAGAAACAAGCTACCTAGACCATCTCTTCAATACTGTGTCAATGGTCTGTGTAACTGGACTTTCTGTTGTCCCGGTCAGTAAGGCTTACAATGGTCTTGGTCAAATTCTCTCTATGCTTCTCATGCAGACGGGAGGACTTGGACTAGTCTCTCTTGTAGCCTTTAGTACCTATACCCTTAAAAATAAATTAGGACTGAGCGATCAAGATCTCCTTCAATCCGCACTTAGTAGGGATAGCCAAAAAGATTTGAAGGCTTATCTTTTTAAGGTCTATAAAATAACTTTTTCTATTGAAGCTATGGCATCACTTGTGATTATGACTGATTTCATTCCTCGTTTTGGACTTGGTCATGGCATTTTTAATAGTCTCTTTCTAGCTGTCTCTGCCTTTTGTAATGCTGGATTTGATAACTTAGGTTCTAACAGTTTACAGGATTATTCAACCAATCCAACCATTAACCTTGCTGTAGCTTTTCTCATCATGTCTGGAAGCTTGGGATTTGCAGTTTGGATTGATTTGATTCAACTAATGAGACGTTATATTAAAGATCGTCCAAGGAATTGGAAATTAGCTTGGAGACCTTTCAGTAATCAAAGCCGTCTTGTGCTTATAAGTACAGGTTGTCTCCTATTAGGAGGAACACTACTTGCTTGGTTGCTGGAAATGGATAACTCTAAAACCATCGGTACTCTCAATGTCTGGCAGCAACTTCTGGTAAGTTTCTTTCAGACTGTAACCATGCGTACCGCTGGTTTTGCGACTATTTCCTATACCAATGCTGATTTTTCTACAAATCTTCTTTTTATGATTCAGATGATTATTGGGGGTGGTCCTGGAGGAACTGCGGGTGGTATCAAGGTGACAACTGCCTCTATCATGTTCCTACTTTTTAAGTCAGAGCTGTCTGGTAACTCGAGCGTTGTTTTTCGAAACCGTATTATATCTAATAAAACCATTTTGCAAGCATTCACAGTTATACTCTTTTTCCTAACGATGCTCTTTGTCGGCTATGTTATTTTGCTGGAAACTAATCCTACTCTCTCACCACTAGGCCTACTTTTTGAGAGTGTGTCAGCCATTGCGACCGTTGGTGTTTCAATGGATTTGACCCCTAATCTAAATACCCTAGGACGCTTCGTTATCATGGCTCTGATGTTCATTGGTCGTGTCGGACCTATTACTGTTCTCTTGAGCTTGATGACAAAAAAAGAAAAACATGTTTCTTATGCCCCAACTGACATTTCAGTCGGCTAAACTATTTTATTAATTGACAATATTCTGAAAGGATTTTATATGAAAACACAAATTATTGGGGTCCTCGGTTTAGGAATTTTTGGACAAACAATTGCAACCGAACTCTCCTCTTTTGGACAAGATGTCATCGCCTTGGACAACAACTCTACAACAATTGATTCCCTTGCTGATCAGGTGACTAAGGCTGCTGTTGGGGACATTACTGACATTGAATTTCTACGTTCTGCTGGTATCGATACTTGCGACTCAGTCATTATTGCAACTGGAGAACACCTAGAATCGTCTGCGCTAGCGCTCCTACAATGTAAAAAACTTGGTATCACAAATATTATCGCCAAAGCTACGAATAACAATTATGAGGAAGTCCTTTACGGAATGGGTGCTAACTGGGTAATCACCCCTGAACGTAGCACAGCAAAAGAATTGGCTTCAAATATCCTCCGCTATAATATATCAAATGTTTTTCATTTAGAGGATGATGTGGCTTTAATTGAGTTGAAAATCCCTAATGAATGGGCCGGAAAGTCCTTGCATACTTTAAATCTAAGACAAACTTATAATGTCAACGTTATTGGTTTTAGAGATGAGGAAAATGGTAGGTTAAACACTCACTTTGACCCAACAAATAAACTACCTACCGAAGGAATTATTCTAGTAGTCGCTGACAATCGAACACTAGAAAAATTCGATTATTTAGGATATTTGAAATAAAATGACTTAGATAGACTAACATTTCTTGAATACCTAGATAGTTATTGATAGCTACTTCAATATCAAAGTCCTTACCATGTTTTGCAAAGTAGTTAGAGAAATGACAGTCTGCACCATGATAGATTGGGCCACCCAGTGTCTCAAATACATCGTTAACAGCCCTAGGTACCCTTTCTTCATTAGACAAAAAACATTGGTCCTTACAACCAATGTTTTTTTGTCTAAGAATTCAAACTATCTTAGTTCATACCTTTTACTGTTTCAACGACATTTTCTACTGTAAAGCCATATTCTTCAATAATTTTAGCAGCTGGAGCTGAGGCACCAAATGTATCAATTCCAATCACAGCACCGTCTAAACCAACATATTTATACCATGGTAGACTTGCTGCCATTTCGATTGCTACACGACGACGAACTGCATTTGGAAGAACTTCCTCTTTGTAGGCTTGATCTTGTGCATCAAAGACATCTGTTGATGGAACACTCACAACACGAACTTTGTAACCTTCTGATTCCAAAGCTTTTGCTGATGCTACTGCAAGATTTACTTCTGAACCAGAAGCAAGGAGAATAGTATCAAAATCTGCTGCTGTTTCATGAACAACATAAGCACCTTTTGAGACTTTATCAAAATCTGTTCCTTCTTCAACAGTCAAGTTTTGACGTGTCAAAACAAGCGCCGTAGGTGTTGATTTAGAAGTTACAGCTTGATACCATGCAGCTTGTGTTTCACGCGCATCTGCCGGACGATAAACATTAAGGTTTGGAATAGCACGAAGTCCAGCTAGATGTTCGATTGGTTCATGAGTCGGTCCATCTTCACCGACTGCAATAGAGTCGTGAGTAAAGACATAAGTAACTGGAAGTCCTTGAAGTGCAGACAAACGAACTGCTGCTTTTACATAGTCTGAGAATACGAAGAAGGTACCACCGTAAACACGAAGTCCACCATGGAGAGACATACCATTCAAGACTGTTCCCATCGTAAACTCACGTACACCAAATTGAATGTTACGGTTAAGACGATGTGCATCATCTTGTAGACCGTCAGATTTAATGTAAGTCATATTTGAGTGAGCCAAATCCGCAGAACCACCTAGGAATGTTGGCACTTTATCAGCAATAACATTCAAAGCATCTTGACTTGAATTACGAGTTGCTTGTGAATAACCATTTTCAAGAGCTGGGAAGTCTGAAGCTTGGAATTCAACTGCATCCTTACCTTCAAGAATGCGTTCAAGTTCAGCACCAAGTTCTGGGTAAGATTGTTTGTACTCATCTACCAAAGCAATCCAAGCGTCATAGGCCTGACGACCACGATCAACTGTATTTTCCTTGAAATCAGCATAAACTTCTTTTGGAACTTCAAATGGAGCATAGTTCCAACCCAAGTTTTCTCTTGCAGCTGCTGTTTCATCTGGTCCAAGAGGAGCACCGTGAACACCGTTGGTTCCTTGTTTATTAGGAGCACCATGACCAATAACAGTCTTAACCTCAATCAAAGATGGTTTACCACTTGCTTTTGCACTTTCAATAGCAGCATTGATAGCTTCAACATCCGTTCCATCTTGAACAAACTCAGTATTCCAACCATAGGCTTCATAACGTGCACGTACGTCTTCAGTAAATGAATCTTTAGTTTCACCGTCAAGGTTGATATCATTTGAATCGTACAAGACAATCAATTTATCCAATTTTTGAAGACCAGCATAAGATGACGCTTCGCCAGAAACGCCTTCCATAAAGCAACCATCCCCCGCAATAACATAAGTATAATGGTCAAAGATTGGGAAACCTTCCTTGTTGTAACGAGAAGCCAAGAAACGCTCCGCTTGTGCCATACCAACAGCTGTAGCAATACCTTGCCCAAGTGGACCTGAGGTAGCATCTACACCAACTGTATGACCAAATTCTGGGTGACCAGGTGTCTTAGAACCCCATTGACGGAATTGTTTAAGCTCTTCAATACTCAAATCTTTAAATCCTGACAAATGAAGGAGCGCATAAAGAAGCATTGAACCATGACCTGCCGACAAAACAAAACGGTCACGATTAATCCAATTTGGAACTTCAGGATTGACATGAATTTGCTTAGTAAACAAAGTGTAACCCATTGGTGCTGCACCCATTACCACACCAGGGTGACCAGAGTTAGCTTGGTTAATCGCATCTACCCCTAGAAAACGGATAGCATTTACTGAAAGGTTAGACATAATTTCCTCCTTAATAATATCAAGACTCTTTTAGTTATATCAATACTCCCTTAATTATATCACAGAAACGTTTTCACAATAAAGTACTTTATTGAAAATTTCATATAAATATCGTTCAAAAATTGGGAATAAAAAACTAAAAAAGCTCTGAGGATGCTATAGACATCTCAGAACTCTTTCGTTTATTTAGAACTCACTGAAAGACAACTTCAAATCCATGGATTGTAAAAACGCCCATGGTTAAGATAAATCAACTCCAGACTAATTCCCAATAAAAGAGTAGCTGATACGATTACAAGATAATCTTGTTTAGTCAAGGATTTGTGCACATACCATGTACGTTTTTTGTATTGACCAAATCGGCGTAATTCCATAGCCGTCGATACAGTATCAATACGTTCGAGTGACGAAAAAATCAGAGGGAGAACGATTTGTAGATTCCCACGAATACGTTTGACCAGTCCCGCCTTTTGTGACAAATCCAAACCACGCGCTTCTTGAGCCTTACGAATAGTAAAGAATTCTTCTTGAATATCTGGAATATAACGCAAGGTCAAACTGACGGAGTAAGCAAACTTATAGGGAATACCAATCTGATTAAGACTAGCCGCAAACTGACTGGGATGGGTCGTCATAAGAAAAAGAATGGCAAGAGGGACTGTTGAAAAATACTTAAGCAAAAGATTTGCAAGATAAAAGAGCTCCTGACTGGTTAAATAGAAACGCCCCCATCCTTCAATCAGAACTGTCTTAGCTCCATAAATTTCTTCACCATAACTAGGTGCGAAAAGATAAACCATAAGTAGATTAAAAAGGGCAATCGAGCCAATGATCTTCACAACAAAAGAAATATCTCTCCAACAAATGTTGGCCAAGTTAAAGAGATAAATCGAAAGTAGGCCTACTGCTAGGATAAAGCGTGGATCATAGGTAGCCATACAAGCAACTGAAACCAAGATAAAGAATAGCATCTTACTCGCCCCAGACAAATCATAGAGGAAACCTCGACCTGGTTGATAACCTATTAAACGATTAGACATAAGGCCCTCCTTTTTCTATATAATACTGGGTTACTTTTACTGGATCACATAACAACTTCTGACCTAAGCTATAAAGAGATGTCTGCTTGAGATTGGCTGACTCAAGTAGGTCCTTCTGATTGAGAATGGTAACAGGATTATCATCTGCAATGATTTTACCTTCAAGTACAACGATACAACGATCGCTATATTCCAACATGAGCTGCATGTCATGAGTAATCATCACAATGGTATGACCTTGCTTCTGAAGACTGTCCAAGAAATTCATGATATCTGTGTAAGTCTTGTAATCTTGACCAGCCGTTGGCTCATCCAAGATAATGATTTCAGGTTTCAAAACCAAGATAGATGCAATGGTCACGCGCTTTTTCTGACCAAAGGAAAGCGCAGAAATGGGCCATTTACGAAAACTATAGAGGCCACAAGTCTTCAGGACCTCATGAACACGCTCTTCAACCTCAGTCTCTTCAATTCCTCGCAAGCGCAAACCAAGAGCCACCTCATCAAAAATCATAGTTTGGCTAATCATCTGATTTGGGTTTTGCAAAACAAAGCCTATACGTTCTGAACGCTCGGCAATGCTATCCTGACTAATATCCCGACCCTTGTAAATTAATTGCCCTTGACTAGGGACAAAACCACATAGAGCCTTAGCAAGCGTCGACTTCCCAGCCCCATTTTTACCGACAATCGCTAGTCGCTCTCCTTTCTTCAAGCTAAAGGACATATCCTCTATGACTGCTGGATTATCTCCATAGGAAACGCTAAGCCCCTCAACCTTCAAAATAGAATCGGTCGAAGTTTCCGTTTTATCTCTCAAAACGCTATCTGGGATACCTAATCCAGACAAATCCAAAGCATCTAGTTGGCTAAGATTTTGTGCTCTAGTTGTATCAAATCCCAACTGACGTAAAACCGTCAGATACAGGGGGTCTCGAATCCCATTTTCCAACAAAAGTGTACTCGATAAAAGCTCATCTGGCCTACCGTTAAAGAGGAGCTCTCCTTTATTGACCAGTAAAATGCGGTCAACGGGACGATAAAGGACATCTTCTAGACGATGCTCAATAATAATCGTCGTAGCTCCTACCTCCTCGTGAATCTTATCAATGAGGTCAATGGTTCCCTGTCCTGATTTAGGATCTAAATTTGCTAGAGGCTCATCAAATAGAAGAATAGGACTCTCATCAATCAAGACACCAGCTAAACTGACTCGTTGCTTTTGGCCACCTGATAAATCTTGAGGGCGGTGATTCAAAAGAGAGGTTAAGTCTAGACGCTCAGCCCAGAGGGCTACCTTATCTTTCATCTCACTTTGATCAGCACAATCATTCTCCAAAGCAAAAGCCAAATCCTCGGCTACTGTTAGGCCAATAAACTGACCATCTGGATCCTGCAATACCGTAGATACCGACTGTGACTTATCATAGATAGATTGATTGAAAATATCCTGACCATCTATCCTTACCTGGCCTTTTGCCTGACCTTTATGAATATTCGGTATGATACCATTAAGACACTGAGCTAGGGTCGACTTTCCACTACCAGAAGGACCTAAGATTAGGACTTTTTCGCCCTTGGCAATATCAAAGCTGATATCTTTAAGCGTCGCTTCTGCTTGTGCATCATATTGAAATGTAAAGTGATTAAAACTAATGTATTTATCCATATTTCTACTAAAAAAGAGAGGAGGTATCAAAACAAACTGACAGTCCCACTCTCCTATAAGTCATGCTAATCTTTGGTAAGACTACCAGATTGTGTACGTGATCTAGCATAGATTGCAAGAAGGAGTGTTCCTCCAATTGCAATTGTAATAAAGTTAGCTACGCCAGCTACAAAACTTTGTGCATAAAGGTATGACCAGGCTTGTGCAAATTGGAGTCTATCACCAATAGGGGTAACAATACCATAGGCAATAAGGAGGGCCAATGCTTGTGCTAGGTTAAACCAAATCATACTCATCAAAGAAAACTTGCCAGTTGTCACATCATATTTTTTGTTGAATAGACCAATTACAAGTCCTGTAATAGCACTTGCAAGTACCCAAGCCCATGAGATATTTCCGTATTGGATGCCATCTTTAAGCGCATGGCCAATAAAGCCCATAAAGAAACCTGTAATAGGCCCATAAATCACTGAGAATAGGGCTTGAACAGCATACTGAAGTTGGATGCTAGTGTTCCCAAAAATAGGGATATTAACAAACATACCAATGATAATAAAGAGTGCTGCACCAATACCTGTCGCAACTACTGTACGAATTGAATTATTTTTCATAATCTTACTTTAATCTCCTAAACGTTTGATTTCAATGTGCCAGTTAGACCCTACACCAACATTATAAGCCTTAGCAAAAGACCCTTGGTTAATGGCTAAGCCAACACGATAGAGGGAATTGATATAAATAATTGGCTGACCGATACGAACATCCGCAAAAGATTTCCCATAGGTAACTTGGTTTTGGTAGACCAACATATCATTGTTAAAGATGGTTACTTCGAATCGATCACCAAAGTTTGGTTCCAACGCGTAAAAGTCATCACGTGTGATAGAGGTCCAAAGAGAGCCGAAACGGACATCCAAAATGTCAATCGCCCCACGAACCAAATTATCCTCTATGATGGTTTCAACCACTGGAAGTTCTAAAATTTTGTCCACAGGTAACTCAGGACCAACTTCTTCAAAACTGATATGACCAGAAGCTAATTTGGCACCTGTATAGGCATAAACATCACGACCATGGAAGGTATAGGAAAGCTCTGTATTACTACGACGATTCTCAACCTCGGAAATCTCACGAACAGCCACGATACCAACAACCTTCTTGATATAAGAAAGTGTTCCGTTATCTGGTGTGACGATATATTGCCCTGTCTTTGTTAAGGCAACCACACTTTTACGTGAGGAACCTACACCCGGATCAACTACCGAAACAAAGGTTGTCCCCTCTGGCCAGTATTCAACGGTCTGAAACAAACGATAAGAAGCCTCAAAAGTGTTGTAGGGAGTAATATCATGTGTCAGGTGATGAACTCCCAAACTCGCTTCTTCCTGAAGGGCCACACCAATCATGGCCGAAACAGCACCATCAACCAAACCAAAATCCGATTGAAGTACTAATAGGTTATTAGTCATAAATATCTCACCTTTTTCTATTAGAGACGTTTATTTTATCACATTTTATAGATATTTTAAAGATGACAAATTCTTGAGCTAGTTATAGCCTTTACCTATGTTTCCCTCTAAAATCAAAAAGTCAGCCCAAGAGGCTGACCATGTAGTAGTTATCTAAGATTTATTCCAACGACTTTTTTCTGCTACTGCTGTAAAAAGAACATCTGTTGACGAGTTGAGAGCTGTTTCACAAGAGTCTTGGATGACACCGACGATAAAGCCGACACCAACAACTTGCATAGCTAAATCATTTGAGATCCCAAAGAGGCTACATGCTACGGGTACCAAGAGAAGGGAACCTCCTGCAATACCTGAGGCACCGCAAGCAGAAATAGCTGAAACCACACTAAGAATAAGGGCTGTTGCAAAATCAACCTCAATTCCCAAAGTAGTCACTGCAGCAAGCGTCAAAACATTGATTGTCACAGCCGCTCCTGCCATGTTAATAGTTGACCCTAGAGGGATAGAAACAGAATAGGTATCAGGATTCAAGCCAAGGTCCTCACACAATTGAAGGTTAACGGGAATATTAGCCGCTGACGAGCGAGTAAAGAAGGCTGTAATCCCTGAATCTTTCAAACAACGGAAAACTAGTGGGAAAGGATTTTTGCCCATCATCATAAAAGCAATGATTGGATTAACAACCAAGGCAACAAAGGCCATTGTTCCCACTAAAACAAGGATTAGGACACCATAATCCGCCAAAACACCGACACCATTCTCAGAAATAGTATTAAAGACTAGACCAAGGATACCAAATGGGGCCAAGTTAATAATCCAACGAACGATTTGCGAAGTCACTTCCGCCAAGGTATTAAGCAAATCTTTCGTGTGATTGCTAGCTGTTCGCATGGCAAAACCAAAGACAACTGCCCATACCAAAACACCAATATAGTTGGCTTGAGCCAAGGCATTGACAGGGTTGTCCACCATCTTAAGTAATAAATCTTTAAAGACTTCTCCCACACCTTGAGGTGCCGTCGCTTTAGTCGCTGCTGCTGCTCCCAACTTCAGAGAAATTGGAAAAATATAGTGAGAAATAACAGCCGTCAATGCTGCCGCAAAGGTCCCAAAGAGATAAAGAACAATCACTGTCTTCATGTTGCTTTGTTGACCTTCTCGCGTTTGGGAAAGGGCATTGGCAACCAGGGCAAAGACTAAAAGTGGAGCAATTGCCTTCAAACCACCAACAAACATGTCTCCCAAGAGACCAATAACCGTAAACTTAGGAATAAATAAACCAAGCACAGCACCCACTACCACACCAATGGCAATGCGCTTAATTAGACTGGTTCTATTCCAAGTTGAAATAAAACGTTTCATAACTCATTAACTCCTTTTTGTGGTTAGCGCAACCACAAAGCATTCGACAGTTTCCATATTATGATAAATTACTGAAATCGTCAAGATATGAAAAAAGTCTGTGGTAAACAGGCTTTCAAATTCTATTTATGACTCAATTTGCGGGTTAAGAAATCACCGAGAAACTGAACAAGGAAAATCAAAATCAAAATCAAGAAGGTTGCCAAGATGGTAACTGATGTACTTGAGCGATTGTATCCATAATATATGGCGATGTAACCAAGACCACCTGCACCGATAGCTCCAGCCATGGCAGTTTCACCCACAAGGGAAATCAAAGTCACTGTTGATACACGAACCAATTCTGGGAGTCCTTCGCCAAGATAAACCTTAATCGTGTCCCAAAGACTTGCACCACTAGCTTGTGCTGCTTCAATAACGCCACGGTCAAGATCTGCAAGTACCACCTGTACTTGACGTGCAAAAAACGGGAAGGTTGCAGCTGACAATGGAACCAAAGCCGCTGTCATACCAAGGTTAGTCCCCACGATAAAGTAAGTGAATCCTTTCAAAATCGCTAAGAGGATGATGAAAGGAATGGCACGGAAGATTGAAGTGATTTTATCCAAGATTTGGAAAATGAATTTATTTTCAATGACGCCACGAGGACCTGTCAATACCAAGAAGAGCCCCATAACAAGACCAAGAAGTCCCCCAATGATGAAGGAAATAACCGTCATGTAGAGTGTCGCATAGATAGCGTCTGGCCAAGAATTAACCCCCTGCATACCGATACGATAAATATCTGGAAAGTTTTGTTGAATCCAATCTGCCATTATTGGGCTCCTTTCTTAAGTACTTGCAAGCTGACACCTGCATTTTCAATCGCTTTTTGAGCAGCAAGAACCTTATCTGCCTCACCATCCAAGACAACGACCAATTCACCAACAGGAGTGTCACCTAGAATCTCAACATTACCATAAAGAATGTTACTTGAAACACCGTAATCTTTGAAAATTTCAGTCAAGAGTGGCTCATCTGTTGAAGAACCTACATATTTAAGCTGAACAAGGAGTGCAGATGCAGGTAAGTTTCTCACCAAAGGTTGTGCATTAATCTTAGCCAAGGCATCCTCGATCCCTGCTGCAGTTTCAATAAATTCTTGTGTCAAATCCTCTTGTGGATTTGAGAAGATATTAAGAACACTTCCTTCTTCCAAAAGTTGTCCATTTTGCATAACAGCCACACGGTTACAAATATCTTTGACGATTTGCATTTCGTGAGTAATCATAACCACTGTCAACCCAAGTTTTTTATTCAAATCTTGCAAAAGTGAAAGGATTTGTTTAGTTGTCTTAGGGTCTAGAGCTGATGTAGACTCATCTGAAATCAAGATTTCTGGATCGTTAGCCAAGGCACGCGCAATCGCTACACGTTGTTTTTGACCACCTGACAATTGTGCAGGATAGTTTTCGGCACGATCAGTCAAATCAACCAATTCCAAGAGACTACGAATTTTTTTGTCTTTCTCTTCATTGCTTAGTTTAGAATGACGAAGGGCAAAGGCTACATTTTCATAAGCCGTCTTTTGAGACATAAGGTTAAAGTGTTGGAAAATCATCCCAATCGTTTGACGTTTCTGACGCAATTCTTTTGTCGACAATTGGACCTTACCATCTGCAAAAGTCACATCTTTACCAACAGTGATTTTACCAGCTGTAGGCACTTGCAAAAGATTAATCGCACGCACAAGCGTAGATTTACCAGCCCCTGAATAACCAACGATTCCGTAAATATCACCTTTTTCAATCTGGATAGACACATCCTTAACCGCTTGAATGGTGCGGCGTTTCTGCGTAAAGGTGATATCAATATTTTTCAAATCAATAATGACATTACTCATAACTTGCAATTAACTCCTTAATTAGTTCAATGTGGGTGTAGTAATCTGCTAGGCTAACATTTTCATCCCCACCATGGTCACGACTGTTGGCATTCCCTATACCAAAGGCTGCCATCGGAACACCCAAAGCCTGATGAATCATATGCATAGGCCCTGTACCTGCTGCCGTTGGAAGCACAGCAACACCCTCTTCATAAAAACCTTTTGCTAACTCAATAACATTGACAATAGCAGGATCTGACATATCACTCCGATAACTTTCTTCACCAAGAGTGAAGGTTACCTTGATACGGTCAAACCCCTCTTTTTTGAGGTGAGCCTTGATACAATCCAAAACATACTCAGGTGTCAAACCAGGGACCAAGCGCATCTCCATCTTAGCTTTGGCTTGAGCTGGTAGAATTGTCTTAACACCTTGCCCCTGATAACCTGTCGAAATCCCTTCAATAGAAAGAGCAGGTTCAAAATAGTAAGTTTTTAAGAAAGCTCGGCGGTCACTTTCTAAAATAGGTAGTTTTAAGCCATAAATCTTACGGAGGCTATCTGCATTTTCAATGGCGTAAGTCTCGATAAGATCCATCTCACGTTCATTTGGCTGGATAATTTTTTCATAGATACCATCGATAAGAATACGTCCCTGATCATCACGCATACTTGAAATAGCATTGAGCAAATACCATGAAGCCGATTCAATCACGGCACCAAATTTAGAATGAATATCAACATCAGCACTCTCGACAGACAAGTCAAAGGTAATAATCCCCTTGTTGCCACCTGTGATTTCCAATTGACCTTTACTATTTCGATTTCCTTGCTCCCAAACCAATAGGTCTGCTGGAAGAAGGTCATCTCGGTATTTTTCCAAATATTTTTCAAGGTCGGTTGAAGCAGATTCTTCAGCGCCCTCCATCATAAATGTAATGTTTACAGGAAGGTCACCAACCTCTCGAATATATTTCCGAAGGGCTGTCAGACGAGCTGTAATATGCCCCTTATCATCATCAACACCACGACCATACATGTAGCCCTTACGAACAGTCAGACAGAAAGGGTCATCTGTCCATGGCTGATCATTATCCGCAGGAACCGTATCATAGTGTTGATAGAAAATAATTGTTTTCGCATCTGGATTTGAACTCTTGAATTTTGCCAAGACAAAAGGTGCCGTATGGGTCTCGTCAATTGTCACCTCTGCTCCAACACTAGAGAAAATCTCACCAAGATAAGCAGCCACATCATAGAGACCAATATTTTGAGCAAAAATAGATTTTTTAGAAATCAAAGTCCGCAAAACTTCAAAATAGTGCTGAGCAATTTCATCGTTACGAAATTTTCGTAACTGCTCTTCTTCACTTGAAAATGCCATCAAATCGTCTCCTTCATACACGACAAAACGGCGTGCTCTCACACGCCCTCTGTCCTTAGCTTATTTCTTTGAATTAGCTTTCAATTGATCTTGTGTTGGGGCACCTTTCCATGCTGGAAGGTCAACCTTGTTAGATGCATCATAGATGATTTGCGCTACTTCATCATTTTGATAGGCTTTAATCAAAGTCTTGATAGCATCGGCTTTGTTTGATTTTTTCCAATCTTTATTAGCTGCAATGATGTTAACCCAATCTTTCAAATCTTGACTTGGATCTTCTTGGAAGAGAGTTGTGTCATAGTCAACATTTTGTTGTTGTGCGTATGAGTTGTTAACAACTGCTGCATCTACTGATGAAAGAGTTTGGGCAGCTTGTTCAGCTGCGATTTCTTTAATCTCCAATTTCTTTGGATTTTCAGAAATGTTCTTGATAGTTGCCAATTCACCATCTTTAACATCCAACTTAATCAAACCAGCTGTTTGAAGAAGTGTCAACGCACGGCTTTCGTTTGTACCATCGTTAGGTACTGAGATAGTAGCTCCTTCTGGAAGCTCTTTAACATCTTTATACTTAGCTTTTCCGTTTTCAGTACCTGAGAAAAGGTGGATTGGGCTAAGAAGTGTGTCAGCTGCCGCAACAACATCACCTTTATTTTCTTTGTTCCAGTTGTTCAAGAAATAAATGTGTTGGAAAGCATTAACATCGATTTCACCGTTTTTAAGGGCTTCATTTGGTTGATTGTAGTCTGTGAACTCTTTCAACTCGATAGTAACACCCTTGTCTTTAGCCAATTCTTTAACTTTATCCCACAATGGCTCAGTTGTATCATCCAATGTCATGATACCAACTGTCAAAGTTTTATCATCTTTAGCTGATTTATTACCACCAGCACCACAAGCAGCCAAAGCTACTGTTGAAGCGACTGCCAATCCTGTAATTCCGAGAATTTTTTTAAATTTCATAACGAACTCCCTTTAATTGTTTTAAGTGTAAAAATATTATCCCATAGGATGAGAATTGTAGCAAATTGTTTATAATTGTATATATCTATAGTTTTTAACTATAATGTGTCCTAGATTTTAATTATATGAAAAAGCTGAGAATCACTCCCAGCTCCTTTCTTATTTTTTGCTTGGAACTTTCAAAGCGTCTTTAGTTGGAATATAATCTTTATTTCCAAGGAATTTTTCAGCCAATTTAGCCAAAGTACCATCTTTTTGAAGTTCTTCCAAACGTTTGTTAACAAATTTTTGAAGGTCCTTTTGGTTATCTGCAAACAAGAAGTAGATGTATGGTTGTTGATCAGATTTAAGTTCAATAGTCTTCAAGTTACTCAATTTATTATTTTTAATGATTGCATTAACAGTTGGTGCATCAAAAATCTTGAAGTCGTACTTACCTTCATTCAAGTTTGTCAACATTTGTGTAATGTTTTCATTAGTATAGTTGAGTTCAACTGGCTTATCTGAATGTTTATCATTGAATTCAGTCAATTGAGTAGCTGTTGATGTTCCTTGAACAACCTGTGTTGAGTGTCCAGCAATGTCATCGTATTTCTTGATCTCACTATCTTTTGGAACAGTCAAAACAGCTGGTGTGGTACCAATTGGATATGAGAAGAGGTATTTTTGGTCACGTTCTTCTGAGTAAGAGATGTTGTTCCCGGCCATTTGATATTTAGCAGCGTCAAGACCTGTAAATACTGAAGACCATTCTGTTTTTTGGAATTTCACTTCATATTTATCAGAGTCTTTAAAGACTGCTTTAGCCACTTCCACGTCGTAACCGGTCAATTCACCATTTTCTTCATATGAGAATGGTGCTGTTGTCCCAACAGTAGCAAAGTTAATTGTTTCTTTACCACCTGAAGATTTAGATGCTTCTTTTGATGATTTAGATGAACATGCAGCAAGTAAAGCTACTGAAGCAATGGCTACACCCGTAATTCCAAGAATTTTTTTAAGTTTCATAATATTCTCCTTTGAGATTGATTGTTTTTATTGTAACAGAATTCACTAAGCTTAACTAATACTTAAACATAATCAAGGTGATAAGAAAATACTATCACCTCAAAATTTCAATTGTTTGACAAAGAAAAAGTAGAAAACCAATAACGATTTTCTACTTATCCTTGTTAATAATGCGACAAACGCTCAATCACTTGCTCGTTATTGAGCACTTCCTGGGCAGGAAAGAAATCAGCTTTGCCATCTTCAAAAAGAAGAACATCAGCCTTTTCATGATGAAGGTGCTTGAAGTGGTGAGCAGACATGATAATAGTTTTCCCAGCTGAATGAAGCTCATGTAGAAGTTCCCTAAAAAATTCTTCATATTCTTT
The DNA here is from genome assembly GCF_001069025.1 of Streptococcus sp. 1004_SSPC. Classification (NCBI taxonomy): domain Bacteria; kingdom Bacillati; phylum Bacillota; class Bacilli; order Lactobacillales; family Streptococcaceae; genus Streptococcus; species Streptococcus sp. 1004_SSPC. The sequence continues at coordinate 68,440 of NZ_JWGQ01000015.1, forward strand.
AGAAAGATTATTGAAGGGTTCATCAAGAATATACACATCTGGATTCGTTACCATGATACTGGCAAAGGCCACTTTCTTCTTTTCTCCACCAGATAGTTGATAGGGAACGCGATTCCTTAAATCTTCAATTTTCAGCAGGGATAGTGTATCTTGAACCCGCAGTGAGACTTCTTCTTCGGTCAGACCTAGCTGACGAGGTCCAAAAGCAATCTCATCATAGACAGTACTATTAAATAACTGACTATCCACATCCTGAAAGAGGATTCCGAGGCGACTATAAAAATCCCGTTTTTGACGTTTGTCCTTCAACCATTCTTTGAGGTCCTTCCCTAAGAAAAGAATGCGACCAGATTCTTCCTGCTTGAAGCCAGTTAATAAACTGATAAGACTTGATTTCCCAGTCCCATTTTCCCCCATCAACATCACATATTGTCCTTGTCTAATCTCCAAATCAAGACCAGTAAAGACCTTTTTTTGTTCATAGGCACAGGCCACTTGTTTCAATTGAAACATCTCATCCTCCTAACAGAATCTGTCCTAAAATCACTGCTACTAGACTTATCAAGGCCAGCCAATCCTTCCATGTGAATGACTGTGATGACTTGACATACTCACCAACAAAGCAACGTGCTTCCATGGCTTGAGTCAGTTCCTCACCATAGCGAATAGCTTTAAGGTATAACATTCCCCAGATATTACTTCCAATCCGGAAACGATGATTGCCACCAAAGCTTCGCGCTTCAATTCCTTTGAGCAAATCCATTAATTGTTTTCCAAAGACATCGATATATTTTATGGTGATATCTAACTGGAGCAGAACAAGATCAGGAAAATGCAACCCTTTTAATGCCGCTAACATCTCACTTATTGTACTGGTCTCTGAATAATAAGCAATGGCTACGGCAATCAAAGGAAGTCTAAAAAGAAAGAGCGATTGACCTCCGCTAAGTAAGAGATGCGGTAGATAAAGAACTAAAGGAAAAATCAACAATACCACAGTCTTTTTCAAGGTTCTTACTAAAACAGAATGTGGTAGAAAAGCCACCCCAGCTCCTAGAAACAAGGCTAGAATCCACAAAACTGTGAGATTTTGGCTAATTCCAACTGAAATAAGTAAGAAAAAGAGAAGTAAAACCTTAGCCGTTGGATGAAAGACTGATGCTACTTTTAAAGGATGCGTTTCAAACTTTTGAAGCAGAGCTTCCAGATGGTGACGATTTCGAATAAGAAAGTTATTTCTACCGACTTTAGTGACTACCGGGCGCTCTTCTAACATCCAACTTGGCAGAATCATTTTTCAACCTTTCTACCGAAAATCAAGCGATAGAGGATGAAGAAAATCAAAACAGCAGAGGCAGCGCTCAGGATATAACCCAAGACTTCCGGAATGCCCGCGATACTATAATCTGGGAAGAGGGCATTAAATGAGAAACCATTCAACATTCCTTTTGGGGCTTGGGCTTCCACATGATAGTGGGACAATTTTTCCACCAACTCTTTGACATCCCATTCCGCAAAAGCTGTTCCCGTCGCCAATAAACCAAGTGGCGTTAGGATAATTAAGGCTAGGATAAAGAGCAATAAAGGACGTAGTTTTTTAGTCGTTAGTTCCTGAGTATTATCAATATTCAAACGTTCAATGAATTCTTGGACACCTGCTGTGAAGAATCCTTCTACCAGACCGATGAGGAGGTGAGTCAAGCCCATTACTGGAAGCGTCACTCTCAAAGGGTATGGATTGTAAAGTGGATTACCACTGCCATCTTTAAAGAGAATAGGTTGAATTCCTAGTAAAACTGCAACAGTCAGGGCCGCAGCTACAATCCCAATATAACCTCCAAAAAAGCTAGCAATTATCCTGTTCTTTGTCCACTTGTTCAAGAGTTTATAAACAGCATAACCCACAAATGGCATAACAACGGCCATACAAAAGGCATTAGCACCAAAGTCCAAGATTCCACCATCACCAAAGAGCAAGGCCTGCATAGCCAGGGCTACACTAACTGCTAAACAGGAAGCCCAAGGTCCTAACAATATAGCAATTAACACTGCCCCAACAGCATGGGCGCTCGTTCCACCTGGGGCTGGAAGATTAAACATCATGATAAGGAAGGACAAGGAAGTCCCGATTCCCAACATAGGAATCGTTTTTTTATCAGTATCAACTTTAACCTTTACTTCCTTGACGGCCTTATACCAAATAGGCAACATAACAGCCCCCATTGCCGCACAAGTCGTAGGGCTTAGGTAATTTTCAGGAATATGCATTTTTTATCTCCTCATATCATTTTTTCTCAAATTTAAAGTACTTAATCCATGTATTTCTTGTCTAAAATAGTCTGTACAGGCATAAATGACGCGACGATTATCCTCAGCAGTTTTTCCTAAGATACGTAACACCAGACCTGGGATATCTAAGGATGAAATAGCAAAATCAGACTCTAAATTCAAATCTTCTAAGTGCTTCTGCAAAGCCTTAACAAAAGCCTCGTCAATCGCCGGAGACACCATTACCAAGCTATTGTAATTACGCCATCCTTCAAAATAACCAAGTTTAAACATATCTTGTTTCTGAGGCTCTAAGAGAGTCTGATCGCTATAAACAAGCTCATTATCTTGGTAAATTTGTGTCAAATTACGAAAATAATGGTATTGAAACGGTAAGTCCTCATGAGACCAACCTGCCGTTACACCATCTGAATAAATCAAGTGGGCAGACTTATCCATATCAATACGACTTGTTTGGAAATAGCGTGATTTTAAATAGGGAATAACTTCATCAGCCATGTACTCCAAATAACTATTTTCTTCAAGTGTGATAGACGTATTCTGTTGTGTCAACTGTCCTTTCTCGCACTTGTAAACATAGGTCGGTGTTTGGGTTGTCACTAAGGCATGAGCATCTTTATTAACATCAATGGTCACTTGATACTGCTCACCCTCGACAAAGCCCCCACCCATATTAATGAGGAAATAGTAAGGAACGCCATTGGCATCTGAATTATCTGCCGATACTCGAGAGTTACCTTCTTGATATTTCTTGTGGGAAATTGTACGACCATTTCGATTTGAAAATCCAAGATGGACGAAGCCATCATATGCTTGCGTCATCTTATAAATCCTCTAATAAGAAATTCTTGCGAATCCATTCTTCCACTTCCTTAACATTATCATCATTATTCAAATTTGTGAAAATGAAAGAATCTTCATTACGGAAATGAAGGGTATCTTCACGCATACGGTCTAGGTTGGCTCCAACATAAGGCGCAAGGTCAGTCTTATTAATCAGGAACAAGTCACTCTTAATCATTCCTTGACCAGCCTTACGTGGGATTTTTTCACCCTGAGCAACGTCAATAATATAAATCGTAAAATCAACCAAATCAGGACTGAAGGTCGCAGCCAAGTTGTCACCACCACTTTCAAGGAAAATAACATCCAAGTCATGGTTAAAGCGCTCTTGAAGAGTTTCAATCGCTTCAAAGTTCATAGAAGCATCTTCACGAATAGCAGTATGAGGACATCCACCAGTTTCTACGCCAATGATACGGTCTTCATCTAAGCTTGAATTTTTAGCCAAGAAAAGAGCATCTTCTTTTGTATAGATATCGTTAGTAATAACTGCTAAATTTAAGTCAGACATACGTCGTGTAAGACGCTCGAGCAAAAGAGTTTTACCTGAACCAACAGGTCCACCAACTCCAATAATTACAGTACGTTTTGTCATTATTTTTTCCTCTCAACCTTGTCGATATTTTAAGACATGAATAGGCGGAACACCTGAGTTTCATGTTTCATCTGAGCTAATTCAAGACCAGGCGTATTGGCCCCAAGGTAGGACGCATCCAATTCTTGAATTTCTTGTGTCATTTTTTCTAATTGTGAAAAGCTACGTAAAACAATCTCCTGTCCAGCAAACTGTCCAAGTGGAATGGCACGAACAGCATTTTGAACCATCGTCGAAATCACACTATAGCCATAAAGTGCAATAGCTTCACTACATCCCAAACCCTTGTTAAACACATAGAGTGCAAAGACAATAGCTGGATTGCCGAAAACCTCACCCTTCTGTATTTTGGACTGATAGTCATCCAATACCGGAATAGCATGGAGCCTTTGAATGAGTCGAAGCATTTGCTTAGCAATCATTTTAGTCCCCTGTCTTGTTTCACGCGCTTGCGTTGAAACTGTCAAGACCTTATCATAATGCCAAACCTGCTCTAGATTGTCTGTAGCCATAGCGTCATAAACCAGTTTGATTACAAGACCTTCACCATATTTAAACTGACTAGCTAAATAGGCTTCTTGCCACTCTTCGTAACCTTTATCATCTGTTACAGTGTCTTCGCGCAGATAATTTTCCATCCCAAATGAGTGGTTAAATGATCCAATTGGAAAAGTTGAATCGACAATTTGTACAATTTCAAGATAATCTTGCAAAGACACATTCGCAAAGGGATTAATGTTCATGGGCAGTTAAATTCACATGACGTAGGGGTTTGTCAAGGACCACTTCTTCAATCGTGTAGGCAATCTCTTTTTGAGTCAAGACTTGCTCTACAACTGGGTCAACCTCTAAATAAATCTTGGCATCTTTCACCTCAATCGGTTTATGAGTATTCCCAAGAATATGAGCTGTGATTCCCATTTCATCCATATCTTTAGGTGAAATGACAATCAAATCCTGTGACTCAACACCAATAACTAGGACATGGTGATCATCGATAAAAAAGGCAGAGCCATTTTGCAATTTTTGTCCCTTATCAAGACGAATACCAAATTCATTCCCGTGATCACTCTTCACACGAATAATTTTTTTGTTAAGGTCATCACTCGAAAGAATGACTGTTTCAATATGGTATTTGTCCACATCGATATCTTTAACAAGAGCATCTACTTTTGTAAAAATCATACTTTTTCCTTTTCTATTACATTTTAAAAATCTAGCATCAAACTCATATAGCAACTCAATAAAGTGCTAAAAACGTTATAGCTATAAAATACAAAAGAGGTTGGAGGAAAAATTCCAGCCTCATTTATATATCGTCTTCCTTAGAACAAGAAATAACGTTGAGACAATGATGTCGTATGGATCGGCTCACAAGTAACCAACTCATCATCAATAAAGACATCAAAGGTCTGTGGATCGATACGGATTGTTTTTGGAGCGTAGTCATTAAGCTTCATATCACGCTTAGTCAAGTTACGCGTATTCTTAACAGGAAGAACAATCTTATTCAAACCAATTTCTTCTTTGATACCGTGATCATAAGCGTATTGAGAGACAAATGTAAGATTTGTTTCATGAACCGCTTGACCGTAAGCACCATATAATTTACGCATGATACGTGGTTGAGGTGTTGGAAGACTTGAACCAGCGTCACCCATAACACCATAAGTTAGCATACCACCTTTAAGCACCAACTTAGGTTTTGCACCAAATTGTGCTGGTTCCCAGATAACCAAATCTGCAAATTTACCAACTTCTACAGAACCTATATAGTCTGCAATACCGTTAGTGATAGCAGGGTTAATTGTATATTTAGCCACGTAACGTTTGATACGGTTATTATCGTTAAACTCTGAATCCCCTTCAAGCGGACCACGCTGAGCCTTCATCTTATCAGCTAGTTGCCAACAACGCATTGCTACTTCACCGACACGTCCCATAGCCATGGCATCTGAAGTCATGATACTAAGGGCACCCATATCATGCAGAACATCTTCTGCAGCCACTGTTTGTTTACGTACACGTGATTCAGCAAAAGAAACGTCTTCTGGAATTTTTGGATCCAAGTGGTGACAAACCATAACCATATCTAACAACTCACCAATAGCATTTGTAGTGTATGGGTTGGTTGGGTTAGTTGATGATGGCAAAATATTTTCCTTACCAGCAAAGACCATGATATCTGGAGCATGCCCGCCACCTGAACCTTCGGTATGGAAGGTATGAACAGTACGACCTTGGAAGGATTCCAAAGTATTTTCCATAAATCCACCCTCATTCAAAGAGTCAGTGTGGACCGCAAAGGAAACATCGTATTTATCCGCAACTTTAAGGGAATTATCAATTCCTGCGTAAGTCGCACCCCAGTCCTCGTGTGTCTTAATTCCTGCTGCACCAGCTTTAATTTGCTCTTCGACCACCTCAGTCTCAGAACCAACACCTTTGGCAAGGAAACCAAAGTTAGCAGGCATATCATCAACAGCTTGCAACATACGAGTAATGTGGAATTTACCTGGTGTACATGTTGTTGCATTACTTCCGTCAGCAGGACCAGTACCACCACCAAAGAGGGTAGTGATACCATTATCCAAACCAAATTCAGGAAGGTCAGCAGAAATATAGTGTACGTGAAGGTCAATACCACCAGCAGTCACAATCAAACCTTCTGCCGCAATGGCTTCTGTACTAGCACCCACAACAAAGTCTACATTGTCCATTGTATCTGGGTTACCACCTCGACCGATAGCTACAATCTTACCATCACGAATACCGATGTCTGCTTTAATAATTCCTGTATAGTCAATGATGGTTGCACCTGTAATAATGGTATCAACCACTGATGGATTATCACGTGTTTCCGTAGCACTAACACCCATACCATCACGTAAAACTTTACCGCCACCAAACTTGGATTCCTGTCCATAAACAGTAAAGTCTTTTTCAATGGCAGCAAAAAGATTAGTATCTCCAAGACGTACGCTATCACCTACAGTTGGTCCATAGTGTTGAGCATACTCTTCACGATCCATTTTAAAACTCATCGATTTGTCCCCTCTCTAGTCTAAGAAACCATTGACCTTGTTATTGAAACCAAAAATACGGCGTTTCCCTCCAAAGTCAATAAGTTGTACTGTTTTCGTTTCACCTGGCTCAAAACGAATGGCTGTACCTGCTGGAATATCTAGACGTTTGCCTCGCGCCTTTTCACGATCAAATTGAAGACCAGCTTCGTTTGCTTCGTAAAAATGATAATGAGACCCTACTTGAGCAGCACGGTCACCCACATTTTTCACTTCAATACTAATGGCTTCGTAACCACCATTATAATCAATTGGCTCACTCGCCACATGGTATTCACCTGGAATCATTGCATTTTCTCCTTACTGAATAGGATCATGAACAGTAACCAATTTTGTACTGTCTGTAAAAGTAGCTTCAACTTGAATCATTGGAATCATTTCTGCAATCCCCTCCATAACATCTTCACGTGTTAAGAGATTACGAGCCTCATCCATCAATTGAGCAACCGTCTTACCTTCTCTTGCACCTTCAAGTACATAGTCTGTAATCAAAGCGACTGCTTCCGGGTGATTCAATTTGATTCCTTTATCTTTACGTCGTTGAGCAATCATAGCCGCAAGGCTAATCATCATTTTTTCCTGCTCACGCATTGTCAATTGCATCGTTTTTCCTCCTTAAATCAATGCTTACCACTTGCCCCAAAGCATCAAAAGCCCTGGAATCCAAGCTGTTATAATTCCTTCAAAAATAGCTAGGTAAGGAACAAATTTCCCTAGGTTCTTCTTAAGGTTAATTTCAATAAAGGCAGTTAGCCATAGAACTCCCCACAAGAACCAAATAATACCATACCAAGCATTACCACCGTATCCAGATGTTAAGCAAAGAATCCCTGCTGGTATCGTATTAATTGCCACAAATAAACTAAACCAGCCGTACAAACGTTGATCAAAATCAAAGATTGTATTGATAGCTGAATAAAGATATGTAAAAGCAAACAAAAGACCTGTGGCACTACCATAAAACCATTCAGCACCTTGCCCTGTACAAGCTCCATAAGCAATGACAATAATGTTGAGAATCAAACCCAAACCACCTGTAAAGATATTCATAACAACATTTGATTTGTCGGGAATACCTTCCAAGCGATGAAATCCATTACTCATCAAAACCATACCAACATAGAGTAGGATGACACCTAACATAAGAACCTCCTAAGTTTTTTATGTTAATATCATACTATTTTGACAACACATGTCAACTAATTTCAGAATTTTTGCAACAGCTAAGCGGCCTCTATCTCACATAAAATGTCAAAAATAGCGTCACTTTTGACAATCAAGCTGAATGGTCCCTTAAACCATTTCGGATGAAAGTTGACAAACCATTTATAAATTAGGCAAATACTTTTTTCGAATGAGAAAGATATTGGCAGTCATCAGCCAGATTCTATCATCCCGTGTGAGAAAAATTTTTATGGGGGCATTTTATTTCTTTCTCCTTCTCTAGTCCTAAGTCCATAGAGCCATTTTTAGTAATTTTACAATTATCTTCTTTTGATTTAAAACCTAAAGGAGAATTATGATGGAAACAAATAACTACAACACCGATTTACAGACAATCTCTCAGGAGTATCCCTACGAAGAGGAAAGTCTGCAAACCAAAACAAAAACAAAAAACTCTTTAATCATCTCTCACTAAAAAGGTCTGGAAAATCAAGGGACTAATTATTGCTTGCCTCACAACCTACTTCCTTTATATCACTTATCTGACTCATTTTTCTTATGTCTTCCTAGCGATACTTATCTTGATAGGTACGATCGAACTCGGCTGTCGCTTATTTGGTGGGAAAGCTAAAGGAATGTGACTTGAATCAGGAATATTCATGGTCACTAGTCTCCTACAGGGATTACAAATTAGCCTATGGAAGATACCTGACAATTGGGACAATGCTCAAATTCTTTGCCTTCATACTGGCCTATTTCTCTACTTAATGGCTCGCACTGGACAAAGCAGGCAAAAACGGTTGGGGTTTATGGTCTGAGTGACATCATCCATACTAGCTATATCTTCCCACTGAAATATTTCTTTCTGGGAGTCTTGACTTTATTTTATAAAAAGACACTTAACCAAGAGCTTGCTGAAGAAGTCAAACGTGAAGACCAACTCTACAAGCGAATGATTCTCATTAGTATTATCACTGCCTTGGTACTTACTGTATTTGCTACCAACCAGCTTAGCCAGGTCTTGTCTTCTTTCGCTCAGCTATGGCAACAAGTCTTCCAGACACTTGCTTCCCTACTTAATTTCAATATCAATTTCGAAAACAGTGGATTATTTATATCTCGTTTAGTGACAAATCTCCCACTTGCTCTAGGGCTTTTTTCCAAACTTGTAGCAGTCTATTGGGCAAATGACAAGCCACTCAGCCAAAAGCAGTTTTAGGCCAGTCTCAAAAAGACTCGTCTTTTCCCAAAAACGGCAGCCTATATTGTGCTCGGAAATCTATACTTCACTTATGCACTATTTATGCTAACTGCGACTAGTCAAATGGGTGAACTCCTTTCTCTCAATCAAGCTAACATTCCGACCTATCAAGCCTCACACATTGCTGTTCAAGATTTCTGGCAATTGGTTCGGGTCTCTATCCTTAACTTTGCTGTTCTAGTTGGACTTTACATTTTCTCAAAAGAAGACCTCTTCACCCACAAGGGGCTTCGTTTGATTAGTATGCTACTTTTTACTTTTGCTAGCCTCTTTGCCCTCATCACTGATTGGAAACTCTTTAGTATCTATATCGCACTTTATGGTATTACACCACGACGCTTATTGTCAGGATGGTTTGTGACCGTGCTCTTCGTTTGGTGTATCTTTACGCTCATTCGACTCTATAAACCCACTCAAACAACTCGTTTAGCCATCTTTTATGCGACTCTAGCTAGTCTCTTGAGTAGCTTTATTTTATAAGAAAAAGGAGTGAAACTAGATTTCCTAGTCTCACCCCTTTTTTCATTATAGCTATTTTGAATTTCTTGTGGGAAAGGCATACATCACCCAAAGAGCTACTGTTAATGGAGTTGCTTTTAATACAATCCAAGCAACATTAAAATTGGCATCACGCAGACGACGAATCTGAATAGAAATGGTAGGGAGCGCCGTTGCTGCTATAAATAAAATGAAAGCTGTCAATGTAAAGCCAGCAGCTTTTGTTTCCCCAAGTAAGTCCATCAGTAGGAAAATAAGAGTAGCAATAACTCCATTAATCAAGACAACCCTCCAATAGTCTGATCGTTTTGTACGACCATAAAAATCGAGATAGCCTAACCAAAAATTTTTATATGCCTCTAACATGTTTACACCTCTTAATAGTATGCTACCAGTATACTATATTAAATAGATAGGTGCAAGATGTGAATATTTAGACTTCTTAAGTTTTCTACATATATAATAGGAAGATTATTTTAAATAAACTGGAATGGATTGAAATTAGGACTGTCTGACTCAATCTGGCCACTCACCATGGTCACTACACGACTAACATGTTGAAGTACACTATTGCGGTGAGCAATAAAAATCATTGTTCGTTTAATCTTAGCAAGATTAGCCATGACCCTGCTTTCAGTATCACTATCGAGACCACTGGTAGCTTCGTCAAAAATCAAGATTGGTTGCTTGGACAAAAGGGCCCTCGCTATCGCCAAGCGTTGTTTTTGACCACCAGATAGACCACCATCTTCAGATACTTGGGTCTGAAAACCTAGTGGCATCTTTTGAATATCAGCCAAAATATCAGCTTGTTCACAGGCTCTTAGAATAACCTGCTCATCAACTTCTCCTTCAAGGCCTAATAACAGATTTTCTAATATTGTTCCCGTAAACACATAGGTCTGTTGTGGAACATAGGTCACCAACTGGCGTAACTCTGCTTGACTAATAGAACCTTTGTCTAGGCTTACATGACCACTAGATTTTGTGTAATAACCTGACAAAATCTTCGCTAAAGTCGTTTTCCCAGAACCACTCTGACCCATGAGGGCTATTTTCTCTCCCTTATTAATCGTCAAATCAATATTGTGAAGTGTCTCCTGTTGGTAGCTGAAACGATAACTAACACCTTTTAAGTCTAATTGTTTAAAGGATAAATCTTTGAGTTGACCTTTTTCTTCCTTATTCACAACATAAACTTCTTGAAGACGATTATTGGCTACCTTGGCTTGCTGAATCTTAGATTGAAGATTGATAATATTAATTAAAGGGGTCGTAAAATAATTAAGTAGCATATTATAGGTAATCAACTGACCAGAAGATAGTTGTCCTTCCATAACTAATTGTGCCCCGTACCATAAGATAAAGACATTGAAAACTAACTGGACCCCTGTTTTTAAGCCATCCTGGGTTAATTGCCACTTGGCCTTAGACAAGGATTTCTTCAAATAATCATGGAATTTCACCTCAATTTCCTGATAACACCTCTCTTCAACTCTTAAAGATTTTAAAGTTTCAATGCCACGTAAATCATCAATAACAGCGGTATTGACCTGACTATTTGCCTCCATTAATTGATAATTTTCCTTCTCAAAAAGCTTATAAAAGGCCAGAATAATCAAAACATAAAGAGGAACTACAGTTAAGGTCATCAAAAAAAGAGAACGGTTTTGTAAAATAAGAGCCACAGCTAAAGTTATCACAATGGTCACATCTAGGAAAATCGATAAGATTGTTGAAGCTAGAGCATCGATAATGGTGTTGGCATCTCCAAAACGTGACGTGATTTCACCAGTACGACGTGAACTAAAGAAACTAATGGGCAAAGAAAGCACATGCTTGATATAAGGAAGGATGACCGCAATGGACAAGTAATTACCCAATCGATGCAATAGATAATCTTTGAAGAAAGTAAAAACTTGTTGAGCTAGATAAGCGATACACAGGCCTAGAGAAATCATGGTCAGAAGAGCATAGTCTTCTTGAGGAATCAAGCGGTCTATAATAGACTGCAAATAATAAGAACCAATAATATTAACAAGGGTCACCAGAAAGCTCAGCAAAACAATGACTGCTATCAAACTTTTACGACGAAATAAAATTGGTAAAAACGAAAGAAGACCAGGTACCTCTTCCTTATATTTAATGTAGTTTTCTCCTGGTTCAAAAAATAGAGCAACCCCTGTCCATTCCTTGTCAAAATCCTCTAGGGACAGTTTAATGACCTTCTTGCTAGGATCTGGATCACCAATTACAACTTGCCCCTTGTCCTTACCAAACACTGTATAATAATGTTGAAGCCCACCATCCTTAACCACATGTACAATAAAAGGGTAAGATAGGTTTTCTTGTTTAAACAAGTCTAAATCTGCACGAATGGCCTGAGTTTCAAACCCCAACTGCTTGCCCGCTTCAACTAAACCAAGCGCAGAAGTTCCTTCACGAGAAGTCTGAGCTAACTCCCGCAAATAAGCCAAACTATAGGATGAATCATAGTGCTTGAGAATCATAGCTAAGGTAGCTACCCCACAATCACGCTGATCAACCTGTGAAATATATGGGTATTTTGACATGATGACTCCTATTTAATAATAAATCATGAAGAATGGTACTGCCGCAATAAGTAAGACTAAAAATTTTTTTAAGTTTTTCAAAATTAAGCTCCTTAATATTTTTATTAACTATATGATAAACGATTAACTATAAAAAAAGTAGTGACATAAATGTCACTACGCAGTTGTTTACAAACCATCTGCCGCTTTCTCTGCTCGAGTCTTTTCTTCCAAAACGGAATCTTCTAAAACCGACGCAAACATTATAGCTTTATCATAGTTTTCAGCAGCTTTTTTCTTGTTCCCATTATGTATAAGCTCATACTTAGCTTCTAAAATATAGACACCTGGTTTATAACTATGAAACTGTGATTTTTCTATGACAGCTAATAGTTTATCTATTACTGTTAAGAAATCTTTAAAGGACTCAAGAGAAATCTTTAACCCAGCTATAGCCATCAAATCATTAAATAAGGCAATATTATAAGCATCATCTGTTGGGATGTTTTGCTTTAATACTCTATCTACTATTCTGTCAAAAATCTTTTTATCATACTGCTTTCTCCCATAAAGATGATAGAAATAATAATCAATAACTAGCAAATCATTAGTTGAAAACTTCTTCTTTCTTTTGACTTGTTCAAACAAATCTTCATAGATTTCTTCGACTTTAGGTCTCTCCTCCCAACTGGTAAAACTCAATATATTTTCGAGAATATCTAGAGTCAATAGTTCCTCTTCTGGAAGAATATCAAAGAATTGATTATACACATCTTCAATAAGATCCAACTTCTGTTTAACTCTCTCCTTATCTCCGTACGTTGGGAACTTTATTAAACGATTTTTCATCTCATAGTAAGTGTCAGGAATTTCAATCCTGTCATGGTCCAATAAGTCAGCCATGCTTTTTCCCAGACGTTTTGCTATGTAGGATAATTTATCCAAAGAAGGGAGAGACTCTCCTTTTTCAATACGAATTAACTGGCGAACAGTCAATTCCGCACCATCTAAACATAGCACTTCACGTGACATCTGTTGGCATTCACGCTCAGTTTTGATTCTTAGTCCAATGCTGTCTTTTATGCTCAAGAGAATCTCCTTTATATCAAAATTTTAAAATCATTATATCACAATTGTAATATATTTAATATGCAGTTGATACGATTTTAACAGAATATTAGTCATAAATATGATATTTTTATACAATAATAACAACAAAATGCAGTTAAGAACTGCATTTTGTTTTATTTCTGTTTACTTTGAAATCGCCATTCAAAGCGAATACGGTCATAAGTTGGATAGATGACATTAAGCAAGCCAAACGCTAGGGTAAAGCCAGCTAAAACATCTGTTGGAAAGTGAACACCCACATAAATACGCGACAGTCCAACAAGAGCAATCAGAAGGCCAGAAATAGCAAAGACTGCTACTTGAGATTCTTTTTTCTCCAAACGCTGAATAAGGACAATAGCAATTGCACCAAGAATCATGAAAGTTCCCAAGGAGTGGCCACTAGGAAATGAATAACCACTAGCATGAACCAAATGTGTAATTAAAGGACGTGGGCGTTGGTAAATATATTTCAGACTTACAATCATAATACTAGCAAGAACACCACTGGTACCTACAAATATAGCTTCTGATTTATACTGACGTAAATAAAGCCAGATTACTGCTACAATTGCAATAATAGCCTGGACTGACGTGTTTCCAAGTATGGTAATCGTTTTAAAGAAGTGTGTCAGTCCCCCTGGTAAGTCTCCTCGAACCCTGGTTTGTATGCTGCTATCAAATTCTGTCAAGGCTTCAGGGTAGAACTTAACCATGTAACCGAGAGCAACAAATAACAAAAAGGCAAAGGAAGCGCAAATATAATGTGTGTGTTTGTGTTTCATATTTATAATTTTACTAGGATAGACTTAAGCGGAGCATAAATAAGAGCAAAAGCTACTGCAAAAATTAAACCTTCAAGTAAGTTAAAAGGTACTACCATAGCAAAAAGGTACTTATAGAGGCCTATGAATTGCGCAATATCAAAGTTAGCAAATTTAGCATAGAGTGGTACGGCATAAATGTAGTTAAGAACAACCATCGCAACTGTAAGCAAAACCGTTCCTAAAACAGAACCAAGAATATAATTCTTGCTTGTTTGATTTTTCTTCCAAAAATAGCTTAGGCCCCAAACAAAAACTCCTAGAGCAACAAAATTCATAGGAAGCCCAATCATTGATCCTGGACCACCATTGTTAAGTAAGAGCTTCAACAATGAGCGAAGCAAGAGAACACCAATGGCACTCCTAAAATCAAAGATAACCAAGGCGATAAGAACAGGAAGAATTGAAAAATCAACCTTCAAAAAGTCTGCTGCTGGAATCAATGGAAATGAAAAATAAAGCAACAAGAATGAAACTGCGGATAAAATGGCAATGTAAGCCAATTTACGTGTGTTTGTCATAAAAAAATTCCTCCAAATTTTAACAATTTGAAAGAAGTTCCCAATGGATTTGCCTATGCCAAAAAAGCCTACGCAAAAAGACTGGTCTTCTTCCATCCAGACTATACTGTCGGTTGAGGAATTACACCTCATCAGCTTGCGCTCGCGGACTTATCCAAAGAATCACCGCCGGTCGGGAGTTTCACCCTGCCCTGAAGACCCTTTAAGGATAACATAAAAAAACCTTGGTGACAAGGTTCTTAATTTATGGATTTCTAATCTATTGATAGTCAATAACTATAATTATTCTTTTGAGACAAAATGAAGTATCTATTTTAATTTATCATGCTGGTAACGGTGACTCAGCTCTAATCCCACAAACTGTTGCTGGCGAAGAGCTTCATAGACAATCATGCAAACCGTATTTGAGACATTAAGACTACGGACATGTTCATCATTCATAGGAATACGAATAGCTTTTTCAGGATGCTCACGCATAAAGCCCTCAGGTAGGCCTGTATCCTCACGACCGAACATAAAATAGTGATCCTCACCATCAGCATAGGCCTCTTCTGAATAAGTCTTATCCGCAAACTTCGTTACTAGATGCAAACGACCAGCATGATTTTTAGACATAAAATCAGCTAAATTGTCATAATAAGTGATATCAAGCTTATCCCAATAGTCCAGACCTGCTCGCTTCATCTTCTTGTCATCAATTGGAAATCCCATGGGTCGAATGATATGGAGGGGGCTATTGGTTGCTGCGCAAGTACGCGCAATATTTCCAGTGTTTTGTGGAATACGAGGTTCAAACAAGACAATATGATTACGTGACATCTGACTTCTCCTAGACATAAAAAATACCATGTCGCCCGGAGTCAAGCTCAGCAGACGACATGGTTGTGGACATTCATTAGCTTAAATCATGACAGGTTAGATTTAAAATAACGAATCATTGAGTATATTTTAGCACTTTGGCTGTAAAAGTCAACACTACTAGCAGAAAAAATTAATATTTTTGACGTCGTCACCTTTTTTACAGGAATAACCTATAAAGGTAGCTGAAAAGGATGATTTTTCGGCCAAAATAGAGTATCATAGTAGTGATTATTTGGAGGTAACTCATGCGTATTATTGTCGTAGGTGCTGGTAAAGTCGGTACAGCACTCTGTCGTTCTCTTGTTGCTGAGAAACACGACGTTATCTTAATTGAAGAAAAGGAAGAGGTCCTCAAACGCCTCAGTAAACGCTACGATGTTATGGGCTTTGCTGGAAACGGGGCAAATTTCAAGATTTTGGAACAAGCCGAGGTTGACAACTGCGATGTTTTTATCGCTATGACTGATAAAGATGAAGTAAACATGATATCAGCAGTTCTGGCAAAACAAATGGGTGCTAAAGAAACCATCGTTCGTGTGCGTAACCCAGAATATTCTAACGCTTATTTCAAAGACAAAAATTTCCTTGGATTCTCATCAGTAGTTAACCCTGAACTTTTAACAGCTCGCTATATTGCCAACACAGTTGAATTTCCAAACGCCCTATCAGTTGAAACTTTTGCAAATGGACGCGTTATTCTTATGGCATTTAAGGTCACTGAAACAAGCCAATTGTCTGGTATGACTATGGAACAATTTCGTAAGAAATTCGGTAACATCTTAGTTTGTACAATTGATCGTCAAGGAGACCTTATCATTCCCGACGGGAATGCTACCATGCAAGCTGGGGATAAGATTTATGTAACTGGTAAACGTGTTGATATGGCACTTTTCCACAGTTATATCAAACCCAAAAGTATCAAAAAACTTTTGTTGATTGGTGCTGGACGTATCTCCTACTACTTACTGAATATCTTGAAAAACAACCGTATTAAGGTCAAATTGATTGAACATAAAATGGACCGTGCGCAAACTTTTAGTCAAGTATTCCCTGAAGTTTCCGTTATCTTAGGTGATGGTACTGCTAAAGACCTTCTTCTTGAAGAGAGTGCAGCTAGTTATGATGCTGTTGCTACTCTAACTGGAGTAGATGAGGAAAATATTATCACCTCTATGTTCCTTGAAAGTATTGGTATTCAAAAAAACATTACCAAGGTCAACCGTACCAGTCTTTTAGAGATTGTCGATACACGTGATACAACAACAATTGTCACTCCTAAGAGTATTGCTGTTGATACCGTTATGCACTTTATTCGTGGTCGCTATAACGCCAAAGACTCTAGTCTTGATGCACTTCACCACGTAGCTAATGGCCGTATTGAGACCTTACAATTCCAAATTAAGGAAAATAACAAGATCGCTGGGAAGAAACTTTCTGAACTTAATTTTGCTCATGGTGTCCTTATTGCTGCTATCATCCGTAATGGAAAAGCCATCTTCCCAACTGGAGAAGATACATTAGCAATTGGTGATAAAATCGTGGTCGTTACTCTCTTGCAAAACGTTACCCACATTTACGACCTGTTGAAGAGGTAAGCTGCCATGAATCGATCTATTGTCCGTTTTCTCATTTCTAAACTGCTCCTCATTGAAGCTGGACTCTTAGTTGTTCCACTCATAGTGGCTCTTATTTATCAAGAAGATGCCAAGGTATTTGCCAGCATTTTGGGGACTATGGCGATTCTCCTTTTTATCGGAGTACTTGGTACTCTATTTAAACCTAAGAACTACCACATTTACACCAAAGAAGGAATGCTCATTGTAGCCCTCTGTTGGGTACTTTGGTCATTCTTTGGGGGATTACCATTTGTTTTTGCGGGGCAAATCCCAAGTGTCATCGATGCCTTCTTCGAGATGAGTTCAGGTTTTACAACCACGGGAGCTACTATTCTCACAGATACTGGAGTGTTGACCCATTCTCTCCTCTTTTGGCGAAGCTTCGCCCACCTAATTGGAGGGATGGGAGTACTGGTCTTTGCTCTAGCCATCATGAACAACAGTAAAAATGGTCACCATGAGGTTATGCGTGCAGAGGTGCCAGGTCCAATCTTTGGTAAGGTCGTTGCCAAGCTCAAAAATACAGCTCAAATTCTTTACATCATCTATTTGACCATGTTTGTTATTTTTGCTGTTATTCTCTGGCTTTGCGGTATGCCGGTCTTTGATAGTATCATCACTGCTATGGGGGGGGCAGGTACCGGTGGATTTGCAGTCTATAATGATTCTATCGCCCACTATAACAGCGATTTGATTACTTATGTGGTTACAGTTGGTACCCTACTATTTGGCGTTAACTTCAACTTATACTTCTATATCCTGTTTCGCAAAATCAGATTATTCTTCCAAGATGAAGAGCTACGTACCTATCTTACGATTGTTGCAGTATCAACAGGTTTAATTATCCTCAATATTTTTGGGATTTACCAAAATTTGGCTGACTCTTTCAAATACTCATTTTTCGAAGTGTCAACGATCATCACAACAACCGGTTTTGGTCTAACGGATATTACCAAATGGCCACTCTTTTCTCAGTATATCCTGCTTCTCCTGATGTTTATCGGGGGGTCAGCAGGTTCTACAGCCGGTGGTTTCAAGGTTATACGTGCTATGATTATTGCTAAAATTGCACGTAATCAGACTTTGGCTAGCCTCTATCCTAACCGTATCCTATCTCTACACATTAATGGAAGTGTTCTTGATAAAGAAACACAGCATAGCGTTCTTAAATATTTGGCTGTATATGTGTTGATCATACTAAGTCTAGTTACAATCCTGTCCTTAGATAATCAAAATTTCTTAATTGTAACAAGTGCTGCTGCTTCAACATTTAACAATATTGGACCTTTACTTGGGACAACTGATAGCTTCGCTATTTTCAGTCCTTTGTCTAAGCTTATCATGGGATTTGCTATGATTGCTGGACGCTTGGAAATTTATCCTTTATTACTCCTATTCCTACCAAAAACTTGGTCAAAAATTTAAGCATAGAAAAACTCCTTTGGATTCATTTATCCAAAGGAGTTTTATTACGTTTTAGGCTAAAATAATCTGGTACTGGATCATCACCAGTCTCTGATAAGGGATGGCATCTTAAGATACGAGCGATTCCCATAATAATTCCCTTTAAACCATGTTTTTCTATTGCCTGAATCATATAGACTGAGCAAGTTGGACGAAAACGACAAGACGGTGGAAACAGGGGAGAAATCCATCTCTGATAAGCCTTTACTAACGCAATCAGAAACTTCTTCATCATTTAACCTTGTTAACAGCAACGTTATGAAGCTGACTAATTTCTTTTTTGTTTAGACGGCGTGACTCCCCTGGACGTAGCCCTGTCAAATCTAGGGTACCAAAACGGGTACGCGATAACTTATCAACAAGCAAACCTACTGATTCAAACATTTTCTTAACCTGATGGTTACGCCCTTCATGAATCGTCAGCTCAACGACTGATCGGTTCTTTTCATGATCCACCTTGATAATATTGTAACGGGCCGGCTGGGTTTTTTTACCATCAAGCACCACACCACGAATCAAAGGACGAAGATTTTCCTTGGTCGCAATACCTTTAACACGCGCCAAATAAACCTTATCAATCTCATTACGTGGGTGAATCATTTTATCGGTAAAGTCGCCATCGTTGGTTAAAATAAGAAGGCCAGTCGTATCCCAATCAAGACGACCAACAGGATAGATACGTTCCTTAACGTGGGGCATTAGGTCAATCACCGTCTTACGATTTTTCTCATCAGATACTGAAGAAATGACCCCGCGTGGTTTATTAAGAAGGTAGTATACCTTTTCTTCATTGTAAATTGGGCTTCCATTTACCTCGACAATGTCACCATTTTTGACAATTGTTGCCAATTCCGTAACGGTCTTACCATTTAAAGTCACACGGCCTTCTTTAATCAATTCCTCAGCTTTACGACGACTAGCCACACCAGCGTGGGCAATATATTTATTAATTCGCATTCTTTTTCTACAGCTTAAGCTGTATCCTTTCTACCTAGCATCTCTGCTATGTTTCTTTATTTTTTAATGATTAGTTTCAACAAGGTTTACTCTTAATTATCCAAGTCCTCAAGCTCTTCTGAAGCATCTTCCCTAAAGAGACTTGTTTCTTGCTCTTCAAGTTCTAGTTGATCAATGGCCACAAGTTCGTCTAAACTGTTAATTCCCATATAATCTAAGAAATAATCAGTTGTCGCATATAGGTTGGGACGACCCACAGCATCCTTTTTACCAGCCTCTCGAATGAGATCAAACGCCTGAAGCTTGGCAATAGCGCCGCTGGAATTGACACCTCGAATGTCATCAACTTCAACGCGAGTAATGGGCTGTTTATAAGCAACTATAGAAAGTACCTCGAGACTCGCTCGGGATAGACTTTGGTTGATTGGCGTTTTGGAATAGTCACGCAGAAGACTTGCAAAATCAGGCTTAGTCACGATCTTATAGGTATTTGACGATTCCAATAAACAAAGAGCCGTATCCTCATCTGCCTCATACTTGGCTTGCAATTTTCCCAAGGACTGAGTCAGTCCAGTCACTGGCATTTCTAAAAGCTGTGCCATAGTACGTAGACTAAGACCATCTTCACCAGCCACAAAAAGTAAAGCTTCTAATCGTGCTAAGTGACTACTCATTCGTCCATTCCTTTCTTAGAGTGATTGTTCCAAAAATTGTTTCCTGCTGTACCGAGATTCGATGTACCTTAATCAATTCAAGAGTTGCCAAAAAGAGGGTGATTACTTGATTCATATCTTTAGCATCGGTGAAAAGTTCATCTAAATGTAGCTCATTTTTTGAGCCAAATGCTTCCTCAATAATCAGCATCATATCTTCAATTTTATAATCGTCACGCGCAATAGTCGTGTGATTTCGGCGAATTTCTTCTTGCTTTTCAGCCATGATTTTTGAAAAAGCCAAGAAAATGTCTTGAATGGTCTTATCCTGATTCAACGTCACATCTTCATAAACCAATTCAACTTTTGGTTTTGAAAAATACTGAGCACGTACCTCATGCTGCTTAGCTAACTCTTGACTAGCTGCTTTGAAGCGTGCATACTCTTCCAATTGACTCAAGAGCTCTAGCTCAGGATCATCTGCTTCAGGCTCAGCCTCCACCACTGTAGGCAGAAGCTTACGACTCTTAATCAGCATAAGCTGACTAGCCATAAGCATATATTCCCCAGCAACTTCAAGCTTCATGGCTTGCAAGGTTGCCAAATAAGCCAAATATTGCTCGATAACCTCAACAATGGGAACATCGTAAATATCTACCTCATACTTAGAAACCAGATGGAGCAACAAATCCAGTGGCCCCTCAAAATCTTTTAACTTAATATCCATTAGGTTTTATAGTATTTCTCCAAGGTCACTGGACTTTTTAGCCCGAGTAAACGAGCAAGTTCAAAGGCGCCCGTTCCCTTTTCAATCTGTCTAAGAATAAATTGCTGGCGCAAGACTTGGGCAGTTACCCCCGATAAGCCACAGTCACTAACATAAGTCTGGATTTGCTTATACAACCATTGTCGGGTATAGACCTTACCCAAAAGCAAGCCCTGGCTGTTGACATCTTTAATAGCCAACAAATACTGCTTCACATCTGCTTCAAGTCTGAGAACACGCTTAGTGCTTTCCTTGGCCACAGTTACAACACCAAAATCCAAGTCAATGTCGACCCAGTCCAACTCCAAAATCTCTGAAGGTAAGAGTCCCAGCTCTAGAATCAGCAGACAAGACAGCTTACCAACCCCTTCATGCCCCTCGTAAAGAGATGAAAGATTCAGTATTCGCAACCTATCCTCCTGAGAAGGTAGTATTACTGTCTCTGATAGTTTGAAAAATTTCGTTAATTCACCCTTTTGATAGAGGTATAGCAAAAATTGATTGACCGCAGAGCGCTTACGCTTTTGTACGGATGGCTTCCATTCCTTCAGTTGGTTTTCATAGAGCTTGAGACTAGTTTGATCAATTTGTCCTGAGATCGCCGTTGCAAACTGCTTAAGATCATAAGCATAAGCTTGCTTTGAACTCTCCGAAATGACCTTAGTAGCCAGAAAATCAGTGATCTGAGTTGTCAGTTGTTTTTGGAATGATGATATAGTCATGTGTAAAGTCATGTAAGAGGCTATTAACCGCCTTTAGAATCGATTTTCGTGTAATAATCCCTTTAAAAATACCTTGGCTGTCAACCACAGGAAGGAAAGGATTATTAACTAGCTTATGCATTACCTCATTTAGATTGGCATTATCTTCCACTGTTTCCACGACATCTGATGTCATCGGACCGATATCACGGTTAACCATCTCCCACTCTTGCAAGTTATGTTCATCTTGATAACGTTTAATATCCGTCAAAGATATGGTCCCAAGATAATGCTTATCCTTAGTCAAAACGGGAACGCGCGAATAACCATTGCTTGTCAAAAGCAAAACCACATGATTAGCGTTGTGACTATCAATAAAAATAGCAACCTGATCTGATGGGATCAAATAATTATCTAAGCGAGCCAACAAAAAATCTTCAAATTCTTTAGCAATCATCGTTCAAATTCCTGTGTAAGTTCTGAATAAAGTTCATGGTCACGTGTGTAATATTCCACACGAATCTTTGCATCGTTTATAATCACCTTAGCATAGAGTTTCTCATGGATTGGGCCACGTGGCTGTGAAACAGAACCTGGATTGATATACACTGTCTTACCA
The DNA here is from genome assembly GCF_001069025.1 of Streptococcus sp. 1004_SSPC. NCBI lineage: Bacteria > Bacillati > Bacillota > Bacilli > Lactobacillales > Streptococcaceae > Streptococcus > Streptococcus sp. 1004_SSPC. The sequence continues at coordinate 90,817 of NZ_JWGQ01000015.1, forward strand.
TTCCGCCAAGCTGCTGCCGCATGTAAATGCCCATATAGACAGATATCAGAATCCTCTTGTTGCGCCCAAAGATCTAACTTGTCCCAGGTAAAATTAATGCCATAGAGATGACCATGTGTTTGTGCAATAATCACATCTCCAAGTTTAACGACCAAACGTTCTGGATAACCTGAATCATAATCACAGTTTCCTCGAACTACATGGATACCTTCCCAAACAGGATCACTTGATTCTAACTCCGAATCTCCGTTATGGAAAATAGCATCTACCTTCCCTTGATAACGATTTTTTATATCTACTACAATGTCACGTTCTCCATGGGAGTCGCTCATTACGATTATTGTTTGTTCTGCCATGCTGGGAAGACCTCCATAAGTTTCTTAACAGCTTGTCCACGATGAGATTGTTCATTTTTCTCTTCTGCAGAAAGCTCTGCCGCTGTCCTACCCGTATTACCAACTAAGAAAAGGGGATCATAACCAAAACCATTGTCACCTTTAGGTTCTCGGCCAATATAACCCTTCCAGTCGGCGTCAACAACCAAACTATCACGTCCAGGTGCTGCAACAACTAAAGTTGTATGGAACTGAGCTGAGCGTTTGCTATCATCAAGTACCATGGCAAGTTCATGCAGTAACTTAGCATTATTTTCAGCATCGGTAGCTTCTAGACCTGCAAAACGAGCAGACCACACACCTGGCAAACCTCCAAGAACATCTACCTGCAAACCTGAATCATCTGAAAGAACCATCTTACCAGTTAATTCCGAAATAGTTTCCGCCTTCAAGCGTGCATTTTCTTCAAAGGTCATACCAGTTTCAGCAACCTCAGGAAGATCTGGATAATCATTAAGATTTTCTACCTTAATACCAAGCTTTCCAAAGAGTTCCCGAAACTCCTTGGTTTTTCCTTCATTGCGTGTCGCAATCAATAGGACATCACCAAAGTCTGATTTGTTATCAGAACCAAAGAAATCACTCAAGACGACACCCTCTCTAGGCACATGCACATAGACAAGCTTATCTCCTTCACTAACTATCAAAGCTCCTTGATGTTGTGTAACAGCTAAGTCCCGACCAGTTTCCTCTTTCAAGCAATCCAAAATAAAGGATACTAAGCGAAGGTCTGAAGAATGTTTAGCAATATGTAACTGAAAGTCACTGACAGCCAAAACGTTAGTCAAAGCTTGGAAAAAGTCAACAAATTGTTCGTAAGCCTCATCGCCACCAAAACAAGTCAAGTGATTATAGCTTCCAAAACTAGCCAAGTACCAGTCTTGATCATCCTTATATTCAAAAATTGATTTAGTCATTTTCTAACTCCTTGTCCAAATCTACATGTTGGACAGTAACTTCCTCACCCAGCCACTGTTCAGCAATTTCTTTAAAACCAAGCACACTAGCTGTGGTGTAGTATTCTTCCGTCTTGTCTTCGACCTCACGACTACGGTTAATCTCAAAGTAATTGAGCAAGACAGAAACATCACGAACAGTTTCAGCTCCGCTATCAATTAATTTGACACTTGGTCCCATAACATTCTGAATAATCGGTCGTAAAAGTGGGTAGTGGGTGCAACCCAAAACCAAGGTATCTACCTTATCAACTAAAGGAGCCATGCTTTCATAGACAATCTTTTTAGCCACACTTGAATTAATTTCATTGGATTCAACAATTGGGGCAAAACGGGGACAGGACAAACTCAGGACATTCATTTGTGGCGCCAGACGCTTAATTTTTTGCTCATATATATTAGATGCAATTGTCATAGGAGTACCAATGACACCAATTTGACCAGACTGGCTAGACTTAATGGCAGCACTAGAACCAGGCAAAACAACACCTAGTACTGGAATGTCCAAAGCCTCTTTAATTTCCTCCCAAACTACTGCTGTCGCCGTATTGCAAGCAATAACAATCATCTTTACGTCTTTAGTCAGGAGAAATCTAACCAACTGCCATGTATATTCTCTGATTTGTCCTGCTGGTCTAGGACCATATGGAGCCCTAGCAGAATCACCAATATAAACAATAGACTCGTGAGGCAACTGACGTTTAAGCTCACGTACTACCGTCAGACCTCCGACACCAGAATCCAAAAATCCTATAGGTCGATTATCCATCTTGCCTCCTTATCCCCTTACATTACATGTAAAAAGCTGAGATTCACGTCCCAGCTCCCCACCATTATTTTTTCTTTTTCTTGCTATCTACAAGTGCTTGTTTTTGTTGTTTAATAATCTGATTATATGTTTGACGCACTTTAGCTTCATTAGGCTTTTGGCCTGCTGCTGACATCATTGTACGAACAGCGTCCACATTCAAACGAGGATTTTCAGCTAATTCTTTCTCAATTTGTTTGCGGGCAAAATATGCGCCTCCGTAAAAGCCACCCAAAAGGGCTACAAAAACAAGAATAATCCAAAGGACGGTGTTCATAAATTTAATTCTCCTATAACGTTGATTTACCTTATATTATAGCAAAAATAGGCCTTACTGACAAATAAGACGTTGGTTTCTTAACGAGTCCGCAAAAAAATTACTTTTCTAAAATACTGATAAAATGAGAGTTTCAGCTTCTTTTACTTACAACTGTAAAGGACTTGTAAGATTTCCGGGAAAAAATTAGGTTTTTATATAAGTCTTGAAATTATTATGTTTATATAAAGGGGGGGTATTTATGCTAAAGGAATCAACTATTTCCGAACAAAAAATTGTCAATGCATTTACTGAACTCTTAAAAGAGAGTTCACTCGAACAAATCAGCATCACAGACATCATCAAAAAGGTAAATCTCAGCAGACCAACCTTCTACTACTATTCAAATCAAGATGACTTGGTTGAAACCACCTTCTCTAAAATTTTAGATAAAATTTCAAGTATTCTGCAAAAGGATATAACCTATCAAGAAGGTGTTCTAACCGAGGTGCGACGATATCTTAAGGGAAATCATAAGCTCTCTCATATTAATGACACACATTCCAAATATCAATAGATTAATTCGTAAGTTCATTACCGAGACCATCCTTAACTCTGATATCGAAATTATCACAGAACTTATGGAAAAAAACTATCATATCCCAGTCGAGTATTCTTTGGAAGTATACGATTAGTACCATTATCACCATTTTGACACTCTGGCTCAAGGAAGACTGTATTGAATCTCCAGAAGAGATGGCTAATATAATTCTTGAAGCGGTTATCATTAAATCATAACCACCCGTCTAACGGGTGGTTTGACCAAGGGCTATAAGCCCATAATACCAGCC
>NZ_JWGQ01000016.1:0-2489 GCF_001069025.1 Streptococcus sp. 1004_SSPC
CTTTACGAGCTTTCTTAAGACCTGGTTTTTTCTACATTATGATATTTATGGTAAATTATCACTGAAATCAAGTTCTTTTAAGAGATAAATCCTCAATTTTTACATATATAACCCTTTTAAAAATCAAGAGGTTATCAAAGGGTTATCACTTTTTAGTTTTCGGAGCTTATGTAATTGAGAAATACGAACTACTGTATCACAAAGATGATCTACAGTTTCTTCGTGCCAGTGCAATTTCTTTTTCTATCTTGAAGATATTTAAATAGCCCCATCTATTATTTCTAAATACTTAGAAATAATCAAAAAAATAAAATATTATTTCCAAATATTTGAAAATAATTGCTATTTGTATTATACTATCTTTGAGGTAACTATTATGAACTATATTAAAAGACCACATTATTTAGACTTTTTAAGAAGACATCGTGACCGCCAAATCATTAAGGTTGTAAGTGGAGTTAGACGAGCTGGTAAATCTGTGCTTTTTCAACTCTATAAAGAGGAGTTACTAGCAACTGGGGTAGACGAGGATCAGATTATATCCATCAATTTTGAAGATCTGAGTTATTATGAACTGCGACATTTTCAAACATTATTCACTTATATAAAAGAGCGGTTAGTTAAGGAGAAAACATACTATATCTTTTTAGATGAAATTCAACATGTTGAAAAATTTGAACTAGTAGCAGACAGTCTATTCATCTTGCCAAATGTTGACCTCTATTTGACTGGATCAAACGCCTACTTTATGAGCAGTCAATTAGCTACAAACTTGACTGGTCGGTATGTTGAGATAGAGGTCCTTCCTTTGTCATTTGAAGAATACCTATCAGGGCAATCTCTCTCAGAGAATCTGAATACAACAGAAATTTTTAACAATTATCTCTTTAGTGCTTTCCCTTACTTATTGCAAACATCATCTTACGCTGAAAAAATTGACTATCTCAGAGGAATATATAACTCAATACTGTTAAATGATATTGTCACTAGATTGGGAAATCCAAATCCTACTATTATTGAACGCATTGTCCGAACCCTTCTCAGTAGTACAGGTAGCTTAATATCAACAAATAAGATTCGCAATACCCTGGTCAGCCAAAATGTTTCAATATCCCATAATACTTTGGAAAATTATTTGACGACTTTGACAGACAGTTTACTTTTTTATTCCGTTCCACGTTTTGATGTAAAAGGCAGAGCATTATTACAACGCTTAGAAAAATATTATCCCGTTGATTTAGGTTTACGACACCTCTTATTGCCAGACCACAAAGAAGATATTGGCCATATCTTGGAAAATATTGTCTATTTGGAATTGAGACGTAGATATTCGCAAGTATATGTTGGTAATTTAGATAAATATGAGGTTGATTTTGTTGTTGTAACTGATGTTGGTCACTACACTTATTATCAAGTCAGTGAAACAACACTTGCTCCAGAAACACTAGAAAGAGAACTTAGACCACTAGAAGCCATTAAAGATCAATTCCCAAAATATCTATTAACAATGGATACGATTCAGCCCACAGCAAATTACAATGGTATTGAGAAGAAAAATATCATAGATTGGTTACTAGAAAAATAGATAAATATAAATTATTCAGCTAACTAGATTTGCAACACTCTGTTATCAATGATTCTACTCAAATCCTAACAAGATATAGTAAATTTAGAACACATTATCTAATACAGACACTTGAAGGATAAAATGGAATCTTTAACTTCTGGAAGCACTATTATTACTCAAAATGATGAATCTCCATAGAATTAATAAAACTATAAATCAAACGGAACTATAATGAAAAAGAGACTAAGCAATCAGGATTTAAAATTCTAAAAACGCATACTATCAGGTATTACAAAACCTTGATAGTATGTGTTTTATTGTGGAGAGATTTACTTTATTTTCTCCTGAAATAGGTTTTTGCTAGCCTATTTTCTCTATTTCTAATGACTTACTTCAGCTTCTTACCTCTTGGGAAAAACAACAAAAATACGAACTATCAAAGTTTGGAATTATCCAATCCGATGAACAATATGTCTTTACTTATATCGATATGAAGAGTAATGTTAATAGCCCTCTACACTCTGACTATCTTAAAAATAAAATGAAATCTGTCAAACGTCGTCATCCAGAACTTAGACATGCTACACCTCATAAACTGCAACATACCGGAGCACCGCTAGCTAAACATGCTGAAACATTTATTGAAGCTATTTCTGAAGCTCTAACCCATAGTGACACGATTACAACAAAGACTTATGTCAATACTTCGAATGTTATTCCAATGGCTGTTGGAGAAATTGCCTATCGTAATCTTAAAAAGTAATGGTGTGAATTTTGTTAAAAATCATCAAAAAAACACCCCATGGTGTGAACCATGAAGTGTTGTAAATTCTGTATTGTAGCTGGTTCTTAACGTTTTGAGAACTGGCTAGCTTTACGAGCTTTCTTAAGACCTGGTTTTTTCTACATTATGATATTTATG
>NZ_JWGQ01000003.1:0-3263 GCF_001069025.1 Streptococcus sp. 1004_SSPC
TGGCTGGTATTATGGGCTTATAGCCCTTGATCAAACCACCCGTTAGACGGGTGGTTATGATTGAGTCTAATCAATTTTCGCAACATTGAGAAGCAGAGAGCTAGTCAAAACAGACAAAGAACTAAGGGCCATGGCAAGACCTGCTAGTTCTGGATTGAGGGTCAATCCCAGTCCTGCAAAGACTCCAGCAGCAATTGGAAGCCCAATGATATTGTAGATAGAGGCCCAGAAGAGATTGAGTAAGATCCTGCGGAAGGTCTTTTGACTCATGTCAAAGGCGCGCACAACGCCAAGCAAATCATTTTGCGTGAGCACGATGCCACCGGACTCGATCGCAATATCCGTTCCAGATCCCATAGCGATCCCCACATCCGCGATCGAGAGAGCTGGAGCATCATTGATCCCATCTCCAACAAACGCGACCTTGCTAGCTTCTTGCAGTTTTTGGATGGCGCTAGCTTTTTCTTGAGGAAGGACATCAGCAATGACGGTGTCAATTCCCACTTGCTTAGCAATAGCTTGGGCCACCCGTTCATTATCCCCCGTTAACATGACCGTTTTCAAGCCCCGTTCTTTAAGCTTTTTGATCGCTTCTTTTGAGCTGGCCTTTGGAGCATCTTGAATGGCAATCAAGCCAATCACTTGCCCATCCACAGCCAAATTGATCACTGTTTTGGCCTGCTCTTGCAAGTCTACCATCCGTTTTTCAAGCTCCGGATCCATCGCTGTCCCGTCATGAAGTTTACCATTTCCCAAGGTCACCAACTGCTGGTCGATCTGACCTTGGACCCCTTTTCCTTCAATCGCTTGGAAGTTTTCCACAGGGGATAACACCAAACCTTTTTCTTCTGCTTGGGATAACACCGCTTGGGCTAGTGGATGTTCTGAAAAAGTTTCAAGACTAGCAGCCAGTGTCAAGACACGCGCTTCATCTCCTACAACATCGGTTACAAGTGGTTGACCAATAGTAATAGTCCCTGTCTTATCAAACACAACAGTTTGAATCTTTTCCACTTCTTGAAGAACTGTTCCATTTTTAATCAGAACCCCCATCTTGGCACTACGGCCGGTTCCGACCATCAGGGCTGTTGGGGTTGCTAAACCAAGGGCACAAGGACAGGCAATAATGAGGACAGAGACTGCATAGAGCATGGCCTCTTGAAGCGACGCGCCCAGAAGCACGGACCAAACCCAGAAAGTCGCAATGGCCAAAATCGTCACCACTGGAACAAAGATACCTGAAATCTTATCCGTCAAATCTTGAATGGGAGCACGACTGGATTGGGCCATTTTGACAAAGTCCACAATTTGAGATAAGAGGGTCTCACTACCGACTTTTTCAGCCTTAAAGAGAATGGTCCCATTGCTGTTGATAGTGGAGCCGATAACTGCATCACCAACTGATTTTTCCACAGGCAAGCTTTCACCTGTCACCATCGACTCATCAATGGTCGTACTTCCTTCTACAATCGTCCCATCAACCGCAATCTTTTCCCCAGGACGGACCCGAATCAAGTCATCAATTTGGATATCTTCTGCCGCCACCTCGACATAGTTCCCATCACGGAGAACTTGAGCCGTTTTTGCCTGCAAATCCAACAACTTTTCCACAGCCTCAGAGGCATTGTTACGCATCCGTTCTTCAAAGATTTGCCCTAAGAGGATAAAGAAGATGATAAAACCCGCAGCCTCAAAGTATACTGGCTGACCAGTAAAAAGGGCAAATACACTATAGACATAGGCTACCAGGGTTCCAAGAGCTACCAAGGTATCCATATTGGAATGGTGCTTCTTAAATGAGGCCCAGGCACTCTTGATAAAAGGTACTCCTGCTACCAACATGATCGGCGTTGTCGCTAGGAAAGTCCCCCAGCGACTGACTGGATGGGAGACAAATCCTGCCCACATCCCAATCATCAAGATCAATAAAGGAAGGGTAAAGATACTAGTAATCCAAAAGCGACCCCGTAAATTTAAGACACGACGGCGTTTTTCCACAACCGTGTAGGAACCCTTTTGCATCTTCATTCCACATGAAAACTCAAAGTCCCCTGTTTCTGTCGGGGTAAAGGATATCACCTTATCCACACCGACTTCCAAAGGCTCTAAAATCCCCTGATCTTCAAACAAAATTTCCTTGTAACAGCCGGAAGGATTGACCCGATGGAAGGTGATTTCAGCAGGGATCCCTTTTTGAAGTTGAAATTCTTTGGGACTATAGCCCTTTTCTGCTGTAATACGGATCTTTTGCACTCCGTTTTCCACAACTGCTTTTTGTTTTTCTACCATACCTACTCCTTTATTCCACAATCATTTGACCATGCATCATGTTCATTCCACATGAATACCCATATTCGCCCGCTTTTTCTGGCGTAATTTCAATGACATGTTTTTCACCTAAAGGCAAATCTTCATGAACGCCAAAATCTGGAAAGATCACTTGAGCCAGACATGAAGATGGATCCTTGCGATTAAAGATGATCCGGGCTGGAACATTCTTTTTCAGGACAATGGTTTCAGGCGAATAGCCCCCCATGACTTCGACTTCAATTTCTTGATAACCTGATTTCTGACGAGCGTGGCCGCTTACCTTTTCATGCTCTGCAAAGAACCACCAAGCAATAAAAGCAACCACAAGTAAACAAACAATACTAATCAACAATCCAAACATGGAATTTCCTTCTTTCTATGACATACAATTGCAAGGGACTGTTTCAACAGCCTCTGCTTTCTTTTCTTCGAGGACCTGCTGCAGCTGATTAAGATCTGCAAGCGTAAAGTCACTCGCCTGAACCAAGTTTTCAAGAACATGAACAATTCTTTTTGAGCAAACCTTGTCTTTCACCTCCTCAACCACCAAGTCTAAACTCTGGTCCTGCGTCAACAATGCCGAGTAAACAAAGGCTTTGCCTGTTTTTTCTCTAGTCAAGCACCCCTTTTCCACCAAGCGGAGCAAGAGGGTCTTGATAGTCGACTTCGACCAGTCAAAGCGCTCGGACAAGACGGCAATCAAATCCGTGCTGGTCTGCTTACCTTCCATCCAGATAATCTTCATGATGCGCCATTCCGCATTGGAAATTTGCATGATCTCTCCTTTTTAAATCTACATTTGTAAACCTTATAATGCTATTCTACTCCTGAGGTTTACATTTGTCAACCAAAAGTTTAAAAAAAAAAATCTTCCTTTGAAGATTTGTCTGGTTATGTGACTTTAAGTCCGTTTCGCTCCGAAGGTGCGAAACAGATAAACCACCCGCTATGCG
>NZ_JWGQ01000017.1:0-20931 GCF_001069025.1 Streptococcus sp. 1004_SSPC
CGCATAGCGGGTGGTTTATCTGTTTCGCACCTTCGGAGCGAAACGGACTTAAAGTCACATAATCAAAAACCTGCTTCAGAGAGCAGGTTAGATAACTTAATTCTTAGCTTGGAGTTCTTCCACGACCTTAGCTAGGTTCATAGAGTTAGAGCCCTTGAGCAAGATTTGATCGTGCTCGCCTAGGCTTTCCTTGATGTGCTTAACCATAGCGTCAAATTGGTCTTCATCAGCTGTTTTCTTAAAATAATAAACATGACCAAGCGGGAACATTTGACTGGCAAGTTGTGACAATTCTGCAATGTCTTCACCGTAGAAAATCACCGTATCAATAGCATCTGGTGTCAGGCTTAGAATCATCTGCGTGTGAAGTTGAACAGACTGTTCACCAAGTTCTTTCATATCAGCTAGGACAGCGATTTTCTTGCCTCCTTCATTCTTAGGAATAGCTGAGAAGGTTTCCAAAATGAGCTTCATGGCTGTTGGATTAGCATTGTAGACGTCGGAAAGAATATCAGCACCATTGGCTGCTTTTTTCCATTCAGTACGGTTTTTTGTGAGCTGCAAGTTAGCAAGAGCTGAGAGAATATTTTCCTCAGTTACACCCAAGTGTTTGGCGACATAGGCAGCAACCATGGCATTTGTAGCATTGTATTTTCCAGTGACTGGCAAGGTAACTTGTCCGTCTAGGAAGTTTGTTGAAAAGGTGAGATGGTCCTTGAATTCTGTCAACTCAGAGACTGTAAGCTCTGCACCATCCCCAAAGCGTACCACTTCAAGATTGCTTGGCAAGAAAGGATCAACGATTGGATCACTTGGTACAAGTAAGAGACTACCATCAGGCATACCGTCTTGCATTTGCATTTTACCTTGAGCAATCTTGTCACGACTACCGAAGAATTCCAAATGAGCCTCTCCGATTAAGGTAACAACAGCTGTTTTTGGCTTCGCCAAGGTTGACAAGAGGTGAATGTCTCCCATGTGGTCTTGCCCCATCTCAAGGACGATTTTCTCCGTATCATCAGGCATGTGAAGAGCTGTATAAGGAAGACCAATCTCATTGTTGTAATTGCCTTGGGTTTTGTAAGTACGATAGGTTGTGGCCAAGATATCATGAATCATGTCCTTGGTGGTTGTCTTACCGTTAGAACCAGTCACCGCAATAACGTCAACACCGGTCTTTTCAAGATAGTAGGCAGCTAGTTTTTGGAAGGCTTCAAGAGCATCATCAACTAGGATGTGAGCTTGATCAGCTGGCAGGTCTTTTTCTGTGAATGTTGCTAGAGCACCATTCTCAAAGGCTGTTTGGATAAAATCATGTCCATCACGCGCACCTTTTAGTGGCAAAAAGAGGTCACCCGCTGTAATTTTACGGCTATCAAACTCAATTTGGTTTATGGCGACATCTTCATAGGCAGCGACATCATTTTTAGAGCCAACAATCTTGGCAATTTCATGGAGTGTCAGTTTCATCTTAAAATCCTCTATAATATTTTTTACAAGTCTGGCAAGAAGTAAGATTTTCTTGCCTGCAATCACTCCCAATTATATCACAAATCAGGCCAGCTTTTGCTTGGGAGATGAATTTGTTACAATGGTTGATGAAAGGATTAGGCATGACAAAGAAAAAATCAATCAGTCCCTCTAACAAAGAGAAAGACAGAAGAAGTGACTGCCAAAGTATTGAAGAACCTAAAAGCTGGCGCTTTAATTGGAGAAAGGTAGTTCTACTAGAGCCAACATCTGGATTGATCATCTTATTAATACTAGCACTGCTATATGGTGGTTTTTATTATTACCATCATTATACAGTCAACAAAGATAATATTTATGGTCTCTGGCAGTCTGATCATCATCAGTTAGCGATTTCCTATAAGCATATTCGAAAACGAGGAAATATCGACTGGCAGGTCGTACAGGATGGTAAGGATATTATCTATGCTGCTAGAACTCGCCCGGTCAAGCGGCTTAATGACGGAACTCTTCACATGGAGCTCTACACTGTGGAAGGTTACCTGACAGACCTCCCCACTAAGGATGGTTTCAGCTATATGGATTTCTATCTTCGTAAAAACAATTATCTTACCTATGATGGTGAGTCCTACAAACGAATAGACTCCGGAAACAGGTCCATCACTTGGAAAGATGGTTCCACCAGCCCTTATGGTCAACGGAAAACCACTATAGATGAAGTTCTTGAAGCCTTCTATTTGATACTTATGGGTATTTGTTCATTTCTTATCGTGATAGGAGGCTCGGCAAAAGAGGAGAGAAAAGCTAAGTGAGACACCAAAGAAAAAGAAAATACGCTGACCGAAAGAAACTCAACCGAAAGTATCATTCACAAAAAGCATATCGGAAACAACAGAAACACAAAACTGGATGTCGAGCACGTTGGGATAAATTTACATACCGTTTAGCTAACATTTTTGGGGGATGTTTCCTAATCATCTTACCTATATTCATTATCTATGTTATTTTCTTTGATCATAACGTTTATAAAGACAGTATCTATGGCCTTTGGCAATCTGAAAGCCATCAGCTCGCTATATCCTACGAAGGAGGTTACAAGTCAGGTAAGCGCAATTGGGAGATTGTTCAAGATGGAAATGTCCTCATCAAAAATGCACGCGTTGATGATATTAAACGCTTAGAGGATGGGACCCTCTACATTGAAGTTTATGCCGAGGAAAGTCTATTTTCAGACCTTCCCACAAAGCACGGCCACAACTATTTGAATATGTATGTTCGTAAAGACAATTATCTGACCTATAATGGCGAATCCTACAAACGAATTGATGATGAAGACAAAAGCATTACCTGGAAAGACGGTTCAAAATCCCCCTATGGTCAACGAAAGACCTTACTTGATCGTCTGAAACCTTATATCGTATTTGGAATGTTTGGAGGCTTGTTTATATATGTCCTTTTCGTTGAATGGAAGATTAAAAGAAACTATAAAAACAAGTAAAACCACCCCTGCTTCTAGTTAACCTAGATAGCCACGAGGTGGTTTACTTGTTTTATTCTTTTTAAGCAAGACTTCCCCTTAGAGAGGAGTTAGTCTTATTTCACTTCGCCACCTTCAACGACGAGATCGTCAGCATTTGCTGTATCACCGTAAGTTGGGTGAAGTGTTTTTTCATAATCTTTGTGGAAAAAATTCTCTTCGCCAAGTTTCTTAATGTCTTTATTGATAAAGTCAAGGAGTTCTTTGTTACCTTTTTGAACGGCTGGGGCAATGGTGTCTGGGTCACCAAGTGATGTGATTCCAACTTCGTAACCTTTATTTTCTAGAGCCCAAGCAAGAACTTCTGTATTATCAGTTGAGAAGGCATCTCCACGACCATCTAGCAGGGCTTGGTAAGCATCGCTATATTGGTCATATTTTTGTAATTTGATATTTGGGTAGTTCTTTTCAAAGTAAGTTTCAGCAGTTGTCCCCTTAGTAACAATCAAAGTCTTACCTTCAAGCTCTTTAACGTCCTTAATCACCTTGTCTTTAGGTGACACCACACCGATTGAGACTTTCATGTAAGGAAGAGCGAAGTCCACTTGTTTCTTACGTTCATCAGTTACTGTGAAGTTGGCAAGCGTAATATCTACCTTGTTTGAAATCAAGAATTCGGCACGGTTAGCCGCATCTACTGAGACGTATTTAGGTTTAACACCCAAGTCCTTGGCCAAACGGTTACCAAGTTCAATATCGTAACCTTGGTAAGCACCCTTGTTATCTACATAACCGAAAGGTTTCTTGTCCGCAAAAACGGCGATACGGAGTTCACCACTCTTCTTAATTTCTTCGATCGTACGTGCTTTGGCTGTTGATTTACCAGAGCTACTGTTACTTGAGCAAGCAGTCACTGCCACCAAGGCAAAGACGAGGGCTAATAGGGCAAAAATTTTCTTTGTTAATTTCATAAATATCTCCTAAAATAATTTATTTTCACTAAAAACAATGGGTTACAAATAGGCACCAAACTGGCTGAAGTCAAAGACATTGAGGAACTCTTGAGCCCGTTGTGTCTTTGGATGATTGAAGAATTCTTCAGCAGTACCTTCCTCAGCGATGACTCCCTTATCCATAAAGATAATACGGTCAGCGATGGCACGCGCAAACTGAAGCTCATGGGTGACAATCAACATGGTACGGCCTTCTTGAGCGAGGTCGTTAATCAATTCCAGAACCTCACGAACCATCTCAGGGTCAAGCGAAGCCGTCACTTCGTCAAAGAGGATAACTTCAGGATGCATAAGCAGGGAACGGACAATTGCCACACGCTGCTTTTGACCACCTGACAGTTGTCGTGCGAAGCTATGCTTCTTGTCAAGAAGCCCCACACGGTCCAAAAGTTTCTCAGCCTCCGCAATGACTTCTTCCTTGTTACGCCCTTGAGCTTTGACTGGCCCCAAAATCAGATTTTGCAGGATGTCCAAGTGTGGAAAGAGGTCATAACTTTGAAAGACCATTCCGATTTTCTGACGAATCAGATGAAAATCCTTCTTGCTACCAGTGATAGACTTGCCATCTAGGAGAATATCCCCTCCTTGAATAGTCTCCAAGCCATTGATGCAACGTAGCAAGGTCGATTTCCCACAGCCTGAGGAACCCAGGATAACAACGACTTCACCTTGTTTAACATTCAAGGAGATGCCTTTGAGAATCTCATTGTCCCCAAAGGACTTTTTCAAATCCTTGATTTGTAAAATGCTTTCTGTCATCTTAATTCCTCCAACGATTTTCAAGATAAGTAGACAGCTTAGATACTGGGTAACAAATAGCAAAATAAAGAATCAAAATCGTGCCATAAATCCAGAAAGAAGCTGTTGGAATAGTCAGGCGATTACTGTCAATAATCTGCTGACCAACCTTGGTCACCTCAACTACGCCAATCAAAACCACCAAGGACGTAGTTTTAATCATACGTGTCACCAGGTTAATAGCCTGAGGCAACAAGCGACGCAAGACTTGTGGAATAATCACATAGGTATAGAGTTGGCCATTGGTTAGACCAAGGGTCCTTCCACTCTCAAACTGATGTCTAGGTAGTGACGTGATTGACCCACGCACCAAATCACCCATCTCAGCCGTTCCCCAAAGGGTAAAGACGATAATAGCCGATAACTCGCCTGAGATATTGATGTTAAAGTTCCTAGCCAGACCAAAGTAGACTATAAAGAGCAAGACTAGTTGAGGCATGATTCGGATAAATTCCAGATAAATACGTGACAACAGCCGAACAATCTTAGACTTCGAAGTCATGACAATCCCAAAAAGGGTCCCTAGTAAAAGGGAAAGAAGCACCGAAACGATGGAAATTCCAATAGTTACGCCTAAACCTTGTAAGATACGTAGGAAATTATTCCCCTGAAGAAGAACCTGAAAGCCCGAATCCTGCATAGCGTAACCTCCTTTCAATCCAACTAAAGACTAGAGAAATCGGCAGCAACATTAAGAGATAAGTCACCACCAACATGCCTAGAGCCACATCGGTTTCGTAGTAAAGACCAATCAAATCTTTGGCAACATACATCAAATCCGCCAAGGCTACCGCTGAGAATACTGATGTTTCCTTAATAAGGAAAATGACGTTAGCACTGAATGACGGCAACGCCACAGCCACTGCCTGGGGAAGGACCACATAGCGAAAGACTTGAAATGGCGTCAAGCCTATAGACAGGCCCACTTCATGCTGGGTCTGACTAACGGCCTCTAGACCACTTCGGAAGGACTCCGCCATATAAGAACCACCCAAGAAAATCAAACCCACCACAGCACAAGCCTCTGATGATAAAACCAAACCTATACGAGGCAAACCAAAGTAGAGAAAGAAGAGTTGAATCAAGAGCGGCGTATTACGAGATAGCTCAATATAAGCCGTCGAAAGCTGACTCAAAACCGGTACTCGGTAATGACGAATAACACTCACCACCAGGCCCAAAAGGAAGGAACCAAAAATCCCCAGAACGGCAATATGTAAAGTTAAAAAGAATGCCTTCTGATAAAAGGGCAAATACTGTTGAACAATGGACCAGTCCAAAACCTACCTCCTCAAAACAAGATACAAAAGGCGTATAGAATTCCGTGAGCATTCACTGCCATCTACTTCTAGCCCTTTGACTTCACTCGCCTCTGATAATCATTGCGATACGCAAATCGTCATCAAAAACGAACGAATTGCTTTATTTCATTTGAAACGTTAGATTTATTCTACCATCTGTTAGATTATTTGGATAATATGTATTTTTTATCAGCGTGATAAAGAAAAGATATAAATAAAATCTAGATTTCTGTAAAGAAAAAAACACCTCAGTCTCAGAGATTTCTCCAAGACTAAGATGTCTGTCATCTAAATCATAGTGCTTAAATCAAATGGCTTTCACGTTTGTCGAACATTTCTTGTCCCAAGGCTACCAATTCCTTGATAAGATCTGAGTAAGAAAGTCCCATATTTTCCCAAAGTAGTGGGTACATTGACCATTGAGTGAAACCTGGCATTGTATTGAGCTCGTTAAGATAAATGGCTCCATCCTCTGTCAGGAAGAAATCACAGCGGGCAAGACCGCAACCACCTAGGGCACGGAAGGCCTTGGCCGCATAGGCACGCATTTGCGCCATGACTTCTGCAGGAACGTGAGCTGGAATATCCATGGTAATCTTATTGTCGATGTACTTGGCTTGGTAATCATAGAAAGCCACGTCTTTGACCACTTCACCTGGATCAGTTGTTTTGACAGTCGTATTGCCAAGGATACCAACTTCGATCTCACGGGCAACCACACCTTGCTCAATCAAGATACGGCTATCATATTTGAGGGCCAAATCAATCGCTGCACGAAGCTCTGCTTCATTTTCAGCCTTAGAAATCCCAACAGACGACCCCATGTTAGCTGGTTTTACGAAAACTGGGAAGGTCAATTTTTCAAGCGTCTCTGCCACTGCTGCTTCCAAATCTTCACCCTCGATGTAGACTGTATAGGCAACCTGAGGGACACCTGCAACTTCAAGAATATGCTTGGTCATAATCTTGTCCATAGCCACACTTGATGACAAGACATTAGTACCCACGTATGGCAACTTGAGGGTTTCGAGGAAACCTTGGATAGATCCATCCTCACCCATAGGACCATGAAGAACTGGGAATACCACAGCGCCTTCCTCATAAATATCGCTTGGTTTGATAGCCTGACTAGCCACAACTGTGTCATTAGTCATGAGCTTCTCATCATCACCTGGAGTTTCTGTAAATTCTTGTGTTTTGATAAAATCACCAGATTGAGTGATAAAGTAGGTTTTAACCTCAAATGCGCTGTAATCCACCGCACGCATAACACTCTCAGCTGAGAGCACAGACACTTCACGTTCTGCTGAACGTCCACCGTAGAGAAGGATAAGGGTTTGTTTAGACATAGGTATACCGTTTTCTTTTCTTGATTTTCTAGTCTCAGTTTTGAGAACATAATTATCTTAATCATATCACAAAAGGAAGGGATTTTCAAAAAGATTATGGGTAGAAAAAAACAGCCTAAGTGCTGTTTCAATCCTGTCTTAAATTTCGTCACCAAGTTCAAACTTAGTGCCTTTGAGGGCACGTTTGAGAGACCACTTCCATGGTTTACCTTCGATAGTGACTTGTTTGTTTTCGAGGTCAACTTGAACCTTGTCTACGCCTTTGACAGCAGAGAGTTTTTCGGTAACGGTGTTGACACAGCCTTGGCATTTCATTCCTGTGATGTTATATGTTTTTGTCATTTTTCTTTCTTCCTTTTCTTTAATTATTTTTTGATACACACCTTAAGTGGTGGTCATTATAAGTAACTGACGCTTAGACTTTGCGACGTTTGAGACGCAGAGCATTGAGGACGACTGAGACAGAGCTAAAGCTCATGGCAAGTCCTGCTATCATTGGGTCAAGGAGGGGGCCTCCAAAGAGGTGGAGGACACCCATAGCTACTGGGATAGACAAAATATTGTAGATAAAGGCCCAGAAGAGGTTCTCTTTAATCGTCGTGATAGTCACCTGACTAATTTTCAGAGCCTTAACGACATCCATGAGGTTGGGTTTCATAAGGACCATATCAGCACTTTCCATAGCAATATCTGTTCCTGATCCCATAGCAATACCGATATCGGCAGTCGCAAGGGCTGGGGTATCATTGATACCATCACCAACCATGATGACTGACTTTCCTTCTATCTGAAGGTCGCTAATCACCCTAGATTTCTCTTGCGGAAGCACTTGACTGATAACGCGTTTAATGCCAACCTTTTGAGCGATAGCTTGAGCTGTTTGGTCATTATCCCCAGTCAACATGATGACTTCCTTGCCCATTTGATGAAGAGCCGCCACCATATCTGCACTATCTGCTTTAACCTGATCGGCTACACCAAAGAGTCCGATTAACTTACCATCTTCAGCTAGAAAAATCGGTGTTTGACCATCAGCTGTCAAGTTTTGGAAATCAGCTTGTGCTGAAGTCAAGTCGACTTTTTCCTCTGTCATAAGGGTTTGATTCCCAGCTAAATAAGTCTTGCCTGCATAGCTGGCAGTAAGACCTCGTCCAGTCAAACTTGAAAAGTTATCCATCTCTAACAAGTCCAAGTTAGCATTTTCTGCTGCCACAAGGATAGCTTGACCTAATGGGTGTTCAGACTTAGCTTCCAAGGATGCCAAAAGCTGCAAGGCTACTCCACTATTGCCATAGGTATAGCTAGAAACCAACTGAGGTTTACCCTGAGTAATAGTTCCTGTCTTGTCAAAAACGAGGACATCAGCCTTGTGAGCTAGTTCAAGCACATCCCCACGCTTATAGAGAATACCGTGTTCGGCACCAAGGCCTGTACCAACCATGATAGCTGTCGGTGTCGCGAGACCCAAAGCACATGGACAAGCAATAACCAAGACACTAACTGCTACTGTCATAGCGAAGGTAAAGGTTTGTCCCATGACAAAGTACCAAAAGAGACCTGAAACAAGTGCGATAGCCATGACAACAGGAACAAAGACCGCTGACACTTGATCGGCAATCTTGGCAATCGGTGCCTTGGTTTGTTGGGCATCCTCAACCAATTTAATGATTTGGGAAAGCAAGGTGTCCTTACCAATTTTTTCAGCCTCATAAATCAAGCTACCTTGACCATTAATAGAACCTGCAAAAACTGGCTTACCAGCAGTTTTTTCAATAGGGAGTGACTCCCCTGTAAGCATACTCTCATCAATCGCGGAGCTACCAGAAATCACCTGACCATCCACGGCTATCTTTTCCCCAGGTTTGACCACAATATGGTCACCCAGAACAACCTTATCCACAGGAAGTTTGACTTCTTTACCATCTCTAAGGACGGTTGCCTCCTTGGCTGACAAGTGCATGAGTTTCTTGATAGCATCTGAAGTCCGACCTTTAGAGAGGGTTTCAAAATACTTACCTAGAGTAATCAAGGTCAAAATAACAGCCACTGACTCGAAATAAAGCTGGTGGGCGTGATGGGCATGCCCCAATGAAATATGGTAAGTACCATAGAGACTATAAAGAAAGGCTGCCGATGTTGCCAAGGCTACCAAGGCATCCATGTTAGGATGACCCTTGGCCAAGGTACGAAAACCATTGCTATAGAAGGAACGACCCAACCACATGACTGGAACTGTCAAAACTAGCAGCACCAAGGCATAAGTCAAGGCTGCATGGTGAGGAGACAAGAAGTTTGGCACAGGTAGACCGACCATTGGCCCCATAGCTAGATAAAAGAGAGGAATGGTGAAGACAGATGACCAAATGAGGCGCTCACGCACCTTGTGAATCTTGTCTTCTTCACGTTCTTCTTGACTTTTAGCTGTATCTGGATTGTAAACTTCTGCTTCATAACCAGCGTCAGCCACAGCTTTTTCAATCGCTTCTGGACTAACCTTATCCCCAGCATAATCCACAGACATTTTTTCCGTGGTCAGATTAACCACAGCCTTGTCCACACCATCCAACTTATTAACAGCATTTTCAACATTGGCCACACAGGACGCACAGGTCATCCCATTAACCACAAAAGTTTCTTTTGCCATTTTCTAATTCACCTCCATATGATGCCTACAAGCGCATTGACCAGGCACACAGTCACAAACCACCTGATCCACAGGTTCTTTTGCTGCAAGCAAGGCCTGTAACTTATCCACATCGGCCTGGGTCATCGGCGTCTTTGCCATGAGTTGACCCAACAAATCGCTATGTTTGGTCAAACAAATCTTGTCAAAAACAGCTTCTAAAGCCTGAAAATTCGCCTCATCTTCCCCCAAGCTAGCTTGATAGATAAACCCTCGTCCTTGACGCTGACTAGTTAGGTACCCCTTGTCCGCCAAACGTCCAAGCAAGGTCTTTACTGTCGAAGCCGACCAGTCTAGCTTCTTAGCTAGAATCGCTATAATCTCTGAAGAAGTCGCCTGCCCCTTGGCCCAGAGCACTCGCATGACCTCCCATTCCGCAGATGAAATTGTCAGCATGATAGCTCCTTTCTGAATCTTGTTATTAGTTTACGTTTGTAGATTTATTTTAACGCTATTCTAGAATGGCGTCAAGAGTTTTGTCTACATTTGTAGATTTATTTTTGATAAAAAAACTCCCCATTTCTGGAGAGTATCATCTGCTATTTTTCAAAGTGTGAACCGAATGTAACAAATTCAGCGACTTCGTCTTTCTTACCGTCGTCAAGGTCACGGACAATTTTTGATCCCACGATAACACCGTCTGACACAGCGTTAAAACGTTTGATGTCTTCCTCTGTTGACACACCGAAACCTGTGAGGACTGGAATGTCTGCATGGGAAGTCAAGTTAGACAAGTGCTTATCAAGGTCATCACGGTAATTACCAGTCTTACCAGTGACACCATTGATGGCAACTGCGTAGATAAAACCTTCTGCACCATCAATCAACCGTTTCTGACGGTCAAGGCCTGTCGTCAAGCTTACCAAAGGAACAAGAGCAATATCACTATCTTTCAAATATGGTGTGATAAAGTCAGCATGTTCATTTGGCAAATCAGGAATGATGAGCCCCTTGACAGAAGTTTCTGCTAAATCTTTAACAAAGGCTTCAATACCATATTGATAAACTGGATTGATATAAGTCATGATCACCAAAGGCACCTGTGTTTTTTGTTCTTTAAGCTTCTTGATGATAGCCGTTAAGGTCACACCTTTAGCTAAACTACGTTGTCCTGCCAGTTCAATAACGGGGCCATCAGCCACTGGGTCAGACCATGGAATACCGACCTCGATAGCTGAAACACCTCTATTTTCCAAGAGAGCAATAGTCTCAAAGAGTCCGTCTAGACCTTTAGCGTGGTCACCAGCCATGATATAAGGTACAAAAATGCCGTGTTTACTGTCTTTGATAGCTTGTAGGTGTTTTGTTAGTGTTTTTGTCATGGTTTATTTCCCTTCTGCTTCAGCTTCGAAACGTTCTTTAACCTGCATCACGTCCTTGTCCCCACGACCTGAGAGGCAGACGATGAGACTTTGGTCTGGCGACATCTTAGATGCCACTTTTTGTGCAAGCGCAATGGCATGGCTAGACTCAAGGGCTGGGATAATACCTTCCAAACGTGATAGAAGTTTGAAGCCTTCGAGAGCTTCTTCATCTGTGATAGAATCGTAAGTCGCACGTCCAATTTCGTTGAAATAACAGTGCTCAGGGCCAACCCCTGGGTAGTCCAGACCAGCTGAGATAGAGAAGGCTTCCATGATTTGACCATGAGCATCTTGGAGGACATCCATAAGCGCTCCGTGTAGAATACCTGGACGACCTTTGGCAAAGGTTGCAGCGTGTTTATCGGTATCAAGTCCCAAACCAGAAGCCTCAGCACCATACATAGCCACTGACTCGTCATTGACAAATGGGTAGAACATACCGATAGCATTTGAACCACCACCGATACAAGCCATTACAGCATCAGGCAATTTACCGCCAGAAATCTCTGCATATTGGCGTTTGGATTCACGACCGATGACAGATTGGAAGTCACGAACAATTTCTGGGAATGGTGCAGGACCAAGGGCAGATCCCATGATGTAGTGAGTATCCTCGATACCTGCTACCCAAGCACGAAGAGCAGCATTTACAGCGTCCTTAAGCACGCGCGAACCATCTGTGACGCTAAATACCTTGGCACCAAGCAACTCCATACGGAAAACGTTAAGCGCCTGACGTTTAACATCTTCCTCACCCATATAGATCGTACAGTCCATGTCAAAAAGAGCTGCAGCTGTCGCTGTTGCAACACCGTGTTGACCTGCACCAGTTTCGGCGATGATTTTCTTCTTGCCCATACGTTTGGCAAGCAAAACTTGACCAAGGGCATTGTTAATCTTATGGGCACCTGTGTGGTTAAGGTCCTCACGTTTAAGGTAAATTTGTGCCCCACCAATATGATCAGTCAATCGTTTGGCGTGGTAAAGAGGCGTCTCACGGCCCACATAGTTTTTGAGGAGATCATCCAATTCCGCTTGGAAACTTGGATCTTCCTTGGCTTCACGATAGGCCTTGTCCAATTCAATAACGGCTGTCATCAGCGTTTCTGGAACGAACTGACCACCGAATTTTCCATAAAATCCTTTTGCATCAGGTTGTTGATATGTCATGCTTTCACTCTTTCTATAAATGCTTTAATCTTATCTAAATCTTTGTGACCATCTGTCTCGACACCCGAGGACACATCTAAGGCATAGGGGTGGAAAGTCTCCTTGGCCTCTGCCACATTGTCCACAGTCAAACCACCAGCGATGAAATAATCCTGTTCAATCTGTTTGTCCGCCAAGAGTTGCCAGTCAAAGGTCTGACCACTGCCAGCAATGGGAGCATCAAAGAGAAGATAATCCGCCTGGCTCTTGACTTGAGAATCACTATCCGAAATCTGAATAGCTCGAATAACTGGTACTGATATCTCTGGAATCAGAGCTTCATCAAAAGTTCCATGAATCTGAACGATATCTAAGGGAACTTGACTAATCGCTTCTTCCAGTTCCTCAAGGCTTGGTGCAACAAAGACACCGATGATTTTTGTCTGGCCTGTCACTCCTTTAGCTAGCTTGTGAGCTTGTTCAAGACTCACTTGACGCTTGCTTTTGGCGAACACAAAGCCAATGTAGTCAGCACCTGCTTCAACTGCAGTTGCTACCGCTTCTGGTGTCGATAGTCCACAAATTTTAACCTTTGTCAATTTGCAACTCCTTGACCTTCTCAGCCACGTTGTCAGCCGTCATAAGGGCAGTTCCTACCAAAATCCCATTAAAATATGGGGCAACAAGGGCAGCATCCTGACCTGTGAAAATAGCTGACTCAGAAATATAAACAGGCTTGTCCTTGAAATGCGTTGATAACTCAAGACTGGTATTGATATCTGTCTCAAAAGTGACCAAATTACGGTTGTTAACACCGATAATCTCAGCACTAATACGATGAGCCACTTCCAATTCTGGTAGATTATGCGTTTCAACCAAGACTTCCAAGCCAAGGCTAGTCGCAAAATCATAGAGCTCCTTGAGACGATCCTCTGGCAAGGCCGCTACAATCAAGAGAATGACTGTTGCACCCGCATTACGACTACGCACAATCTGTTTCTCATCAATAATGAAATCCTTAGCCAAGGTTGGAATAGCCACCTGTGACGAAATTTCTTTTAAGTAGGAAATATCACCCTTGAAGAAGACCTCATCAGTCAAAACAGAAATCATAGCTGCCCCATTTTCCTCATAGGTCTTGGCCTGAGCCACAATATCCACATCTAAGTTAATATCACCCATACTTGGACTAGCTTTTTTCACTTCAGAAATAATTTGCAGCTTGTTTTGATTTGACTTGAGAAAATCATAAAGACGATAGGTCTGACGTAAGGGCTGCAAGTCCTCCATGACCAACTGAGCCACTTCTTTTTCTTTTTGTTCTAAGATTGTTGGGAGAAAGGCTTTACTCATACTTGTACCTCTTGGAGTTGGCGAAGTTTCTCTAGGGCTGAGCCATCCGCAATCAATTGACGAGCAAGCTCAACGCCTTCTTTAATGGTCGAAACCTTACCATTGGCAAAGAAACCAAGACCTGCATTAAGCACTGTTGTTTCAAGATAAGGACTAGCTTCGTTTTTCAAGACACTAAGGAGAATCTCTGCATTTTCCTTGGCATCGCCACCTGTGATGTCAGACAACTCAACCTTTTCCATCCCCAAATCTTCATAAGTGAAAGTGTGCTGGCTGATGTGACCATCTTCCAAAAGGGTGTAGGTGTTAGTGCCATAGAGGGCAGCTTCGTCCATATTGTCAGGACCTGTGATAATAACCGCACGTTTACGTCCCAACTGTTGAATAGCATTAGCAACAATTTCTTGTAATTCCACACGATAGAGGCCCATGAGTTGTGTCTCAAGGTCAAGTGGATTAGCCAGTGGCCCAACCAAGTTCATAATCGTTGGAATCCCAAGAGCTTGGCGGGCTGGACCAATAAAACGCATAGCTGGATGCATGGTTTGGGCAAAGATAAAGGCCAAACCAACCTCGTCAAGTGCTTTAGATAGGGTTTCTGGTGATGCCGAAACGTTGATTCCAAGAGCTTCAAGAACATCTGCTGAACCAGATTTAGAGGAAATCGAACGGTTCCCAGCCTTGGCCATACGAATTCCACCTGCTGCTAAGACAAAGCAAACCGTTGTTGAAATGTTAAAGCTATAAGACTGGTCCCCACCAGTTCCACAGTTACACATAGCATCTGTGAAGGTCTCAGGCAAGACCGTCGCATGTGATTTGAGGGCACGCACAATACCTGTGATTTCATCTGCTGTTTCTCCCTTAGTTTTAAGCCCCATAAGGAAGGCAGCGATTTGGCTTTCTGAGACTTCATTTTTGAGAATGCGGTCAAAGACTGCTTGGACTTGGTCTTGAGACAAGTCTTGTCGGTTTGAGATTTGTAGGAATATTTCTTTCATATCTGTTTTCCTTTTAAAAACGGTTCAATGTTTTCGGATGCACGAGGAGATGTTTTGAGCGTAGACCAATCTAGTCAACAGACTCTCTAACTAGCCTGCAACGATTTTCACAAAATTTTCAACCATTTTGAGCCCATCTGGACTTCCGATGCTCTCTGGGTGATATTGCAAACCGTAAATTGGTAGCTCCTTATGCTGGATAGCCATGATTTCTTGGTCATCAGTTGTGATAGCTGTCACATCAAAGCCTTCTGGCATTTGGTCAACAACGATGGAGTGGTAACGCATGATTGGGACATCATTGCTGATATCCTTGAAAATTGGCGATGGCGTTTCAAAAGTAATATTGCTTTGTTTGCCATGCATGACATTCTTAGCCAAGCCAAGTTTACCACCAAAAGTTTCCGCAATAGCCTGGTGCCCCAAGCAAATTCCCATCATCGGTTTTTTACCAGCGAAATCCTTTATCAAGGCTTCCATTTTACCCGCATCAGCTGGCCAACCTGGACCCGGTGAAAAGACCAGCCCGTCAGCTTTTTCCGCCTCTTCATAGAGCTTCTCATCATCGTTACGCAAGACCTTTACCTCTGTAAATGTCCCTAGGTATTGTGCCAAATTATAGGTAAAAGAATCATAGTTATCAACTAATAAAATCATTGGGCATCTCCTATTCTTGTCATAGCTTTCGCCTTGTTAATCGTTTCGTAAAATTCATTTTCAGGAACACTGTCATAGACAACACCTGCACCTGCCTGAACATAGGCTTTTTGATTTTTGAGAATCATAGTACGGATAGCAATGGCAAAGTCCATATCTCCTGTCGCAGACAGATAACCAATAGCTCCCGCATAAATACCACGTTTTTCCTGTTCAAGCTCATAGATACGACGCATAGCACGAATCTTAGGCGCTCCTGACACGGTTCCAGCTGGTAGAGTTGATTTAAGAGCATCAAGGGCTGTCAACTCAGGCAAGAGGTGCCCTTTGACCACACTGGTAAGATGCATGACATAGCGGAAATACTCAACCTCCATATACTTGGTCACCTTGACCGTACCATTTTTAGCAATCTTACCAATATCATTACGTCCCAAGTCAACCAACATACGGTGTTCCGCAGTTTCTTTGACATCATGTGAGAGTTCATCCGCTAGAGCAGCGTCTTCAGCCTCATTGGCACCACGAGGGCGAGTTCCAGCAATCGGATTGGTTACCACCTCTCCATTTTTCACTGAAACCAAGCTCTCTGGGCTAGCACCAATCACCTGATAATCTCCAAAATCATAGAAATAAAGGTAGTTTGATGGGTTGGTCACGCGCAAGTTACGGTAGTAATCCAAAGGATCTCCCTCAAAGTCCGCTGAAAAGCGTTGACTAAGCACACATTGGAACATATCTCCCTCACGAATGAGTTTCTTAGCCTTAGCCACCATGTCCATGAAGACTTCTTTTTCGATATGATTCGAAAATTGCAAGGCTTGTAAGGCTTGAGGTGTAAACTCGTTTGGCGCCTGATTCTGGAGGTCCATTACCACCTGACCAAGAGCCTGACGCACCGCATCGTTGTCACGACCAGAGTAGATATTGTCCTCAACCACATAAACCTTTTCCTTCTTGTGGTCAAAAATCAAATAAGACTCATAGATGAAGAAATGCATATCAGGTGTCCCAATCGTGTCTTCAGGAATTTCCCCGATATTTTCATAGAGACCAATCATGTCATAACCTGCAAACCCGATAGCACCACCTGCGAAAGGTAGGTCAGACTTGATGCCCTTGACTGTTACTTGGTCCAAGTATTCGAAAGGATCCTGATCAATCGCCTTACCATTTTCATAAAGAACACCATCCTTGAAGGTTACTTCAAAGACCGGATTGTAGGCAACAATAGAAAAACGTGCATTTTCCTTCTCACGAGGAATAGATTCAAGGATAACCTTGTGTTCCCCCTGAACACGCATATAAGCCAAGATTGGTGTTAAGGTATCGGCTGGTAAAATTTTTCTCATAGTATTTCCTTTCAAACTGGTTTATCGAGAGTAATAAGACTGATGCAAGACTCCTTTATAGGATGTATCGGCACCACTATTGTTCTTTGTTAACTTTATCTTCCAAAGCAATAAAGGCTTGAATCATGCTTCGCTAAACACTTTCAACCACATCTGGTAACAAGCCAAGCTCTAATGCTTGCTTACGACGGTTAGCTATCACTTGCGCAACACGATTACTAGCCTGGACAGTAGCCTTGTCTCCCTTGGGCTTAAGCCGCCCTGCCTTTTCCACAAGTCTTTGACGTTGGGCCAGGAGTCGAATTAACTCTCTATCAATATCATCAATAACTCTTCGAACATTGCTTAATGCAGCCATAAATACCCAAGCTTTCATTAAACAATAAAATGACACTTCTTTTAGGTAAAGAGACCTTTAAAGATAAAAGTAAACAAAAAACCTCACAGAGAAAAACTCTGTGAGGGCATTAAATCTAGTTTAACACGGTACCACCTCAGTTAACAGTCTCAAAAAACGACCATCATCTCTATCTCCTCCAACAAGGAGTTGCACGGTAAGGGGTGCCAACCGAGAAGAATATGTGTTACCTTCTCATTATCATCCAATCAGCCCAATGTTCGCTCATCTCGATTACCTACTCACAATCACCGCAGGCTCCCTGAAAATCTAAGACCAGTTACTTTCTGATTTAATAACTATTGTACTCTTTTTTAGAGGGATGTCAAGAATTTTCTGTTAATTTTGACAATTCCTATCCCATAAGATTCGTCTATAGCTAATACAGAGAGTGAGATAGCCTTGTCCCTAAGCTATACAAAATAAAAAAATCCCCAAAGGGACTTTCTTTGTTTGATAAACAACGGCAGGGGGACAATCCTGCATCTCTTTCAGACCCGAAGGTGCGGCGGCTGCCTCTTCCGCCCTCGTTGTTATTCCTTACCCATATTATATCACATTTTCTTCACTCTACCAGCATTTATATAGTTTTTCAGCTTAGAATCTTTAATCACAAACATGGTACGGACATTAAGTTTATCACATAATCTGACCGCTACCAAAACATTACCATCAATACGTTTGATGTATTCCAAGGACTGGCCATTAGGATGGCGACCGATATAGTCCGGATGAGCAATAATCTCTGGAATACGTTCATAGGTGGCATCAAAATCACTGAATTCCTGGCGATGTTTTTCCATATGCTTCTTACGTTGTGCAGACAGCGTGATGTCTTCACCAGGATTGTAGTCCAAATCAAAAGCTTTAATGACTTTTGGCGTCAAGTGCCCTACTATTTTCATGCCTCTATTGTACCATACCTAATGCCCATCAAGGATTTTCCTAATGTTCAGCTATCAAACAACTCAAGCCTGTTACCAAGCCCGAGTTTTGCTTTATGCTTTTTGGAAAGCACCTTGTTTATAGCTAATCCAGAAGAAAAGCGGTGTACAGATAGCCATTGCGACCAGATAAATTGGCAAAGTGTAGCTATTAAGTGTTGAGATTGCAATCACATCTCGAAGATAGTAGGAGCTGATTAGGAAGCCAAAGACTGAGTAGATAATCAAGGCCACGCGCCCCTTATTCAACGGGATACAAGCACGAATAACGGCAAGAACACCCGTTGATCCCATCATATAATAAGACAGCGTCAGCATGTCCGTATTGCTCATGCCAAGATAGACCTGAGACAGATGGAAAATAAGAACACTGATAACCAGCATCAAGGCATTAGGAATAGACAACTGGAGCGAACGTCTGAGGAAATGTTTCTCAACAGGACGAATATTACGTTCGAAGGTTAGAATAAATGGTGGAAAACCTTCGATAAATTGACCCGCCAAAGTCATCTGAACTTGAATAAAAGGGAAGACCAAGAGGTACTCTGCCTTACCAAAAACAATACTGGCAATACAGATAAGCCCCAAAAGGAAGGAATAAACAGTTTTAATAAGGAAAATCGGTGCAATGTGGGCAATATTATTAACCACACGGCGTCCCTCAAATAGAATTTCAGGAATGTCCTTAAACTCAGAATCCATAAGCACTAAGTTGGCAATCTGACGTGTTGCAGGATCTCCCTCTGCCATAACAATCGAACAATCCGCTTCACGCAGTGCCAAGATATCATTGACACCATCACCAGTCATAGCTGTCGTATGCCCATTGGCATTAAGGGTTTGGATTAACAACTTTTTCTGGTGCGGAGATACACGACCAAAAATCGCAGTATCCTCAGCCAAAGCCTCCAACTCCTCATCGCTGACCTTACAACAGTCAATATAGCTTTGATAGTCGGCAAAACCAGCTTGATGAGCAATATGAGAAACCGTCACTGGATTGTCACCAGAAATAATCTTAAGCGTCACATCTTCTGAACGCAGGTATTCCAGAGTTTCTGCAGCATCCTCACGAATAGGATCGGCAATTTCAAGTAAAGTCAAAGCCTCGACGTCATTCGGCAAAATCATGGTCTCTGTATCAACACCTGACTGACTCCAAGCCAAAATCAAAACACGAGACCCTCGTGCCTGAGCCTGATCGACTGCTTTGGGATTTTCCTTAAGAAGCATCTCAGGTGCTCCCAAAAAGAGAGTTCCAAGCCCATTAACGCTCACAGCACCCCATTTACGATCACTTGAAAATGGAATAACGTCACCTACCTGATAATGATGTTCCAGACTCTCAAAAGCATTTCGAATAGCCTGAGCTGTTGCGTTTTTATCCTTGCTATGTTGCATATAAGCCGCAAGCAAACGCTCCAACTCCTCTTTCGTAAAACGCTCTGACAGTAGTTCCAGTCCTTTAACTGTCATCTTTCCTTGTGTAATCGTCCCTGTCTTATCTAAACAAAGCACATCTACACGAGCCAAGGTTTCAACAGAGTACATCTCTTGCACAAGGATGTGTTTCATCCCAAGCTTAATGACAGCCGTCAAAAGTGATGTAATGGTCAAAAGAGCAATTCCCTTAGGCAACATTCCCAGAAGGGCTGTCGAACTGGTAACGACCGACTCTTGAAGAGAAAGCTGCTTAATCATGTAAGCTTCAAAAAAGAGTGCAAGCCCAAATGGTATAACAATCTTTCCCGTAAACTTAGCAATCTTATCCATATTATAAAGGATACGGGACACGATTGGCTTATGAGTCTTGGCCTCTAACATGAGCTTGTTGGCGTAATTGTCCTCGGCTACGTTAATGACCTTAGCATAGACCTGACCACTCACAAGATAAGAACCCGAGAGTAGCTCCTTCCCATCTTTCTTTAGAATGTGATCACTCTCACCAGTCAGCATAGCCTCGTTAAGCTCAGCCATCCCATCAATAACCACGGCATCACTGGGCACCTGCTCACCCGCAGACAAGAGCATGACATCATCCAAGACAATATCCTTAGGATCGATAGAAACAAGCTGTCCATCACGCACCACACGAATCTGATCCTGATTCATGAGATTAAGCTTATCAATCATGCGACGGGCACGCAACTCCGTCATCATCCCCGTAAAAGCATTAAGCACAATAATCCCAAAGAAAAAAAGATTAGACCAAGCCTGAACAGCAATCAAAGCCACAAAGATTGCAAAATTGAGCACATTAAAGGAGTTAAAGACATTACGCCTAAAAATCTCCCAATTGCTGGAGCCAGTTTTTGCTTTAAAATGATTTGTTTTACCGGCATCTATCCGCCGCTTGACCTCCACCTGCGTCAAGCCTTGTAACTGTTTTTTCATAACTTTCATAGTAGCATAAAAATGAGGTGTTTTCAAAGGTTAGCCGTCATGAGTAACAAGGAAATAGACCTACTATATCGAACCGCTATCCCCACCTTGTTTTATCAAATTAAGCTACTTTCAAATAACAAAGGCAGGAGTCCCTACAAAACACTTCTATGCTATCTTTTTCTCTAATTAAACCTACTTTGATAAATTAAATTAAACAACCACTGAAGATTGATTAATG